>JBCCSU010000247.1:0-7255 GCA_039199635.1 Bacteroidota bacterium
CGTACTGCGTTTGACCATTGGGAAATCTAAGCTCTTAGCTTATCGCTTCATAAAACCTTTTATATCCACCTACTGGTATTGCCGGCGTATCTATAATGATTCCAAATACTTCATCGGCATATTCATGACCTATCGCATATTGATCTGCTTGATCCAGTGAATCATATATCATCTGCGACTGTCCATGACTTGCTGTTGCTATTGAAGACGCGGCAATTGTAATGACCCCCAGTTTTAAAAATTTTTCATTCAATTGAGATCTTTTAAACATGCCGCAAATAGGTTTAGTGGTGTTACTAATAGCCTTCATCAAGGATTTTTTAGAAGAACAGGTAAAATCTTTCACTAAATGTTGACACTGTTCACAGAAATAGCCTTTATCAATTTTGTTTAGAGAAGTCCTATTCTCAGGGCAACTGAATTGAAGATGTATATTTTTGATGTCGCTCATAAGTATTAGTTGTAATTTTATAAGCCGCACGTTTGTAAAAGTCACGCAACAAGAAGACAATCAAAATAAAAGATCTATTTGTGACCGTTATCACTTTACGTAATTTGGCCATACTATAAGTTTGCTGAATTATGGTTGAGCATGAGTGACGTATTCGGATATTTGGTGGCGATAATCATTGGGTTTACCCTAGGCTTAATAGGTGGTGGAGGTTCTATACTCACTGTACCAGCCCTAGTCTATATCTTAGGGGTTAGTCCTGTTTTAGCTACAGCTTATTCACTATTTGTAGTGGGGATGTCCGCCTTGGTAGGGTCTTTTACTTATATGCGTAAAGGGCTTTTACATTATCGTACGGCCTTAGTTTTTGCTATTCCGTCATTTATAGCGGTTTACCTAACCAGAAAGTTTATTATACCGTCTATTCCCGATGTCATAATAGAAATGGGTGATCTTTTTATAACAAAAGATCATGCCGTAATGGTCTTTTTCGCTATAATTATGTTGTTAGCTTCGAGTTCGATGATCAGAAAGAACAGCGGCAGGGCAGGGGATGACATAGGCCACGAACCTAAATTTAATTATCCTCTGATATTTATAGAAGGAACACTGGTCGGGGTTGTAACAGGGCTTGTCGGTGCAGGGGGTGGTTTTTTAATCATTCCGGCTTTAGTGCTGTTGGCAAAGCTTCCAATGAAAATGGCAGTTGGTACTTCCTTATTGATCATAGCGGCAAAATCACTCATCGGATTTTTAGGTGATATTGACCACCAGCCGATAGATTGGTCTTTTCTGTTTTTTTTTACTGCATTAGCTGTTTCAGGAATTATACTGGGTTCGTACGTAAATAGATATATAAGCGCTGCTAGGCTAAAGGTTGGGTTCGGCTGGTTTGTTATAATTATGGCTATCGGCATTTTAATTAAAGAAATATTCACACTGTAAATTATTGTAAAATGAGTTATCAAGATATTAATGTTGAAGAGTTTCAAGAGTTGATGCAAGGAGAAGAGGCTGTAATTATTGATGTGCGTACTCCTGAAGAAGAAGTAGAGGGGGTTATTCCTAATGCTCAGTTGATCAACATTATGGAGCCATCTTTTCCTGAAAAAATTGACCAATTGGATTCAGATAAAACCTATTTGGTGTTTTGTAGAAGTGGTGGGAGAAGTGCTACTGCGTGTAAGTACATGTCTTCAAAAGGCTTTACCAAACTTTATAATCTGCAGGGTGGTATTCAGGCGTGGAATGCTAAACAAGGCTAGTTAGCGGTGATCATCGAATTTTTAAGTAAGCCCTGGCCCTGGTATGTAGCAGGACCATTGATCACACTAACTATGATCCTGATGCTTTATTTTGGGAAGCAGTTTGGGGTTTCAAGTACATTAAGAACAATGTGTGCTATAGGTGGCGCTGGTAAGGTAGCTCCTTTTTTCAAGTTTGATTGGCGTGGTCAACTTTGGAATATAGCATTTGTAATAGGTGGACTTTTAGGAGGATTTATAGCCAGTAGTTTTCTTGAAAACCCTGAGGCTATTCAGTTAAATGAAAATACGATAAGTGATTTAACTCAATTAGGTATTCAATCTCCCGGGGAGACTTATCTTCCCGAATCTATTTTTAGTTGGAGTAATTTATTTTCGCTTAAAGGGTTTTCCATGTTAGTGCTGGGTGGAATTTTGATCGGTTTTGGAACTCGATATGCAGGAGGTTGTACATCCGGCCATGCCATAAGTGGATTAAGTAATCTGCAATTACCCTCTTTAATAGCGGTGGTCGGTTTTTTTATTGGCGGAATACTGTCCATTCACTTTCTACTTCCCTTATTCATTTAGAACATGCGTTTCATAAAATTTTTAGCAGTGGGAGTTTTGTTCGGCATTACGCTCACTAAAGCAGAAGTAATTTCATGGTTTAGGATCTATGAAATGTTCCGATTCCAATCCTTTCATATGTATGGTGTTATTGGGTCTGCAGTTGTGTTATGTATACTAGCCGTATGGTTTATTAAGAAATCTGCCTTCAGGAGTGCCAATGGCGGTGTTATTTCTATGGTGGATAAAGAAAAGGGCTGGATAAGATATTTATTTGGGGGCATCTTATTCGGTTTAGGCTGGGCGCTAACCGGGGCATGTCCGGGTCCGATCTATATTTTAATTGGAAATGGATTTACTGTTTTTATCATTGTTCTATTGAGTGCTGTATTGGGTACTTTTCTGTATGGCTTGGTAAAGAATCAACTTCCTCATTAGGAAGTTGCATATTAACTAGTTTACGAAAAGCGATAGCTTAGAAAAGTTAGGGTAATTTTGCGACCAAACTCTCAGGAAGCATCTTAAGGATCATGTAAATGATTTTCCATTTGAACCCTGGAACAATGATCAATTTGTTTTTGGCATTGACCACAGCTTCAGCTATAAATTCAGGTTCAAGCATTAAAGACTCTTTCAGTTCCAGGCCCGCGGTCATCTTACTTCTGATGTAGCCGGCTACTATAACGTTCACTTTGATTTTTCTAGGCATTAAATACTGTTTCATACCGGCTAAATATTGAGTGAAAGCCGATTTGGTACTTCCGTAAATGAAGTTGCTCTTTCTGCCCCTAACTCCAGAAAGTGAAGAAAGCCCTATAATTTGCTTCAAGTTAGTATTAGCGGTATCAGTGGCAATAATATTTACTATAGATACGGCTCCTGCATAATGAACATTCATCATTTGATAGGCTCCTGCCCAATCCAATAGCGCTTTTTCATTATCTACCAAGAATCCGGCTGCGTAGAGTATAATGGATGGTTTGGTTTTTAACTCATCGTAGAAAGCCTGGTGTGTGTCAAAGCTGACTGCATCAAAATGCTTAAGCTCAATTTTTTTTTCAATTTTTCTGGAGACGATGAAATCTTCCAACTGCTTTAAGTTGCGGCTAGCGGCTACTACTTCGTAACCCTTTTTAACGTACAGATCTATACACTCTTTGGCCACATCTGAATTGGCACCTAAAATAAGGACGGACTCACTCATTTATTTAGTATTGAAATATTCACAGGTGCAAATGTAATGTTCTGACCATTATTATATTCTTTTAGCCTCTAACATTAGTTCATAAATTCTTTTTTACCGTCCATACAATAGATTTAACTCATTTGAAGACACATCGTAAACCTGGAATATGACATCAAAAATTAAGAATTTCTTACTGTGGTCAATTGCTATTTTCCTTTTCGTAGAATTTATTACCGATGGCTTTTTTAAAATACATGGTGAGGGAATGAACAGTTTTGCCGCTTGGGGTTATTCATGTTCCCTTATAGGCTCGGTAGGGTTCTTTGAAGTAATTACCGCTTCAGGGTTGTTAGTGCCTAAAATCCGAAAACTTGCTGCTTTCTTTATTGTATCGCTCACCTGTATGAGTACCTATATTCATATAGTTCAGCAGGATACTTTAGGGCTTTTGATCAATACCATGAACCTGGGGCTTGCCGCCATGGTACTCTGGTATAGTTCGGAAAAGTTGCATGTTCCCTTAAATTAAAGTTTAAGGATTGCACCTTTAAAATAAGCGCGTTTTCACAATTTTGGTCCCGTTATAATCGCCTTCCATTTTCACAAAATCCTGACCTTTTTTGGTATACCAAAAGCGTGTGGGTTGCGTGCCATTGTAGTCCATGTATAGCACCCATGTATCAACTCTCAAACCGCTGGGTAAAACCAGTTCTTCGGATCTTTCAACACTTATCAGGTACCACTCAGGGCCTTTGTAAGTGCTTCCCGGATGAAAAAATTGGAGTACTGCTTGGTAACCCTCCGTCAGAGGTAGGGCTGAAAAGGTTTCCAGGTCAATCTCAAAATTGAATATGGGTTCTTCCAGTTGTAATGAATAATCAGCTTCCAGATTATTAACGGCGGTGTCGAGACCGATCAAATGATCACCTTGGAAAGAATAAGCTTCTTTTCCTTTTTGGCTTTCCCTGATATGCGCTAGAGGTTGCAATGTTTTCGGTTTTACAATGGAATAAAAGCTGCCGTTCATTTTAGAATCCATACTGGTCCATCGATGGGATATCGTTAATAACTCTTCATTATCAATGATTCTCCTGGAAACTTTTGAGGTCATCAGTACGGTGGGGCGTTGCATAATACCCTTTTCCATATAAACCAGGTATTTAAACTCCCCAGATTTTAAATTTCTATACCCTTTGAATTTTTCACCTACACGGATCGTATCTATAGGCTGTGAAGTAGCTGAAATGCCAAGGCTCAGAATTGATAATACAAACAGTATTTTTTTCATGGTTGATTTTTTTCCAGCCATTTTAATAGGTTTCAGGTGATGCATGAAATATGATATACGTATGAACCGCATTACTCGACCGTGTACTACAATTTTTCCATAACTTCTACCATAGATCATATGATCCAATGTATAGAACAAAACGTTAAAACCGTAGAGAATTCGGTATTACTGAGTCGCGTTACAGCTTTGCTTCATATATTCGATCTTTCAGGCAAGCATGATCACGTTTCTTACCAGGTATCGACTTCTCATTCTACATCTATCTTTTTGGTTGCTGTTTGTTTCTTATCGATTATTCGATTTTACCCGATATCTGCCTTTCGACATGGCCGCTTTCTTAATTGGTGTCCCACTCGTCTTTAATGTATTGATCAGCTATATTCATTACTTCTGGTTACTCCCTATCTTAATCCAAAAGAAGGAAGTATTTAAGTACGTATTACTTCTGATCTTACTGATCATAGTTATGTCTGGGTTAAGGTTCACCGCTGATGTTGAATTTTTAAAACCGATCTCTAGGGATGAAGAGTACTATTCTTCGATTCATTTTGCCAGGGTACTTAGTGTAGTATGGGATTTTATGACCTTCTTGATATTTACTGGAATGATCAAGTTTACGGTAGATTGGTTTTATGTGGAGAATCAGAGAAAGCAACTTGAAAATGAGAAGCTCAATGCAGAGTTGAATTACCTAAAGTCACAGATCAATCCTCATTTCTTGTTTAATACTTTGCACAACCTAAATTACTTGACACTTAGTAAGCGGAATGAAGCTTCAGATGTGATCATTCGCCTTTCAAATATTATGCGTTACATGATCTATGATGCGAGTAAGGCAACGGTTCCCATAAAAAAGGAAATAGAGTATATGAAAGACTACATCGAGTTGGAACGAATACGGCTTAACCGATCGTTCGAGCTTACTTTTAATTTGGATGCCCATGCTGATAACCTGCAAATTGCTCCGCTCATGTTAATTACATTTTTGGAAAACGCATTCAAACATGGAGTAAGTGATAAGGAATCCGGTTGCTGGATAACGCTCGATTTGGATTATACGAAAGGTCTGCTTCATTACAGGGTTAGCAACTCAAGGCTAACGTCTAATAGACCCAAAGTTAAATCCGGTTTCGGACTTAAAAACCTGGAGGACCGACTTAGACTGCAATATCCCGAAAATCACCAACTTAGTATCTCAGAAAGCGATCAGGAGTTTATCATAGACTTAACAATTCGGTTAAATGAATCTTAAGTGTATTGTCATAGACGATGAGCCTTATGCCCGAGATTTATTGTCAGATTACATCGGAAAGCTGCCTTTTTTAGAGCTCTGTGGCTGCTACTCTAGCGGACTCGATGCACTATCTGTTGTCAAGCAAGAGCAAATAAACTTGGTATTCCTTGATATTCAAATGCCAGATATCACTGGGATAGACTTTTTGAAGGCATTGACCAATCCACCGAAAGTCATTTTTACCACAGCACATGCCGAGTATGCACTGGATGGCTATGAGCTGAATGTCCTGGACTATTTGCTTAAACCCTTTGATTTCAACCGCTTTGTTAAATCTGTGGATAAAGCCTTTGTGGCTTATTCAGCTCATTCTTTGCCCATGGAAGAGCATAGTTCAGCCGATTATCTATTTGTAAAAGATGGGCGGAACATAGTGAGATTAGCGTTTTCAGATATTCTATTTGTAAAAGGGTTGAAAGATTATGTTAAAATAAAAACTGAGCAGGGACAAATCATCTCGCTACTTACGCTTAAAGGACTAGAGGAAAAACTCCCTTCTCACAGGTTTGCACGAGTTCACAACTCATACATTGTATCCATTGAAAAAATTGATGCAGTGGTTAAGAACAAGATTAAAATAGGTGATGATGTGATACCGATAAGCAACTCTTATCGGAAGCATTTTTTACGACAGATCGGAAATTCGGAAGGTTAGATCTACGCTTGATCTATCTATCTTTTACGCGATACATAAATTTTAACCCGGACCAGGTTTCATCTACTGCACAAACCTTAACATCTACTAGTCCGTTTTCCAGCCCGTAACTACGGACTATATTGCCATCAAGGTCGGTTGGTATTTTAGCTGCCTTCTTTGGCCAGGATACCCATAGGGTACCATTCTTGGCTAATTGGTCCTTACATACATTGAAGTGTTTTTTTAAGGTATCAAAGTCAAGTGCAAATAAATGGATAAAGTCAATCTCTTTATCTTCCATTTGCGCTTCTGACACTTCCGGTAAATCGGAGAAAAGATCAAGGTAGTACGTAGGCTCATTAACTAAACGAATGGAGTGACCTTCTTTTAGTCCTAGTTTTTTGGCCAAAGGTGTTCCGGAGTATCCTGAGGGCATGCGTTTGATTTTAAACGTAATCCAATATATACTTTAAATTTACTTAAAGATGTATTTCTTCCGGGCTTAGTTCGCTTTCTACTTCAGTGTTGTTTCCTATGAGCATTAAGTATTCTTTCATGTTATTAAAATGTTTTGATTCACCC
>JBCCSU010000248.1:0-7249 GCA_039199635.1 Bacteroidota bacterium
GTAAAACTACACGGTGAACTTTTAGGCAGCATCTCTGGTATTGTTCGTTCGAATAGGTCGGGAACGGTACGATCCTTAAATGTGAAATAGTAGCCCTCATAATTTGCATCTCCATCTAAAGCTGATCTAGCCCATTCGTGATGGTCGGAAGTGTGATTAATAGTTAGATCAATCATCAAATACATATTCCGTTGATGAACCTGTTTAATGATCTCTTTAAGAGCTTTGTTAATCTTTAAGCCGCTCTTAGGGTTAAGGCTTTTATCGTCCACTACTGGTAAAGGCTTTAATGACGGTAGAATATGGATTAAATTAATACCCAGACTTTCCAGATAGTTCATTCTTTTGAGTAAACCTTCGGGTTGATCAAAAAAACTGTCTTCATAAAGTACCATACCTATCATGTTATTGGACAGGTAACACTCCCCATACTGATGTTCTAAATCCCTTTTCTTTAAATAGGCAGACCTCCTGTTATATTGGCTTACTAAAACACGTACTAACTCCTTTAAATGTAATGAGGTAGGATGTCGTTCACCGTAAAGCCATTCAAAGCAGCTAAATATCTCAGTAAAATTGGCCGATAGCCTTAATATAAAATCCTGTTCTTTCTGAAACTCATCAGTAAGGTCACTGATGATGTCTTTTAATAGGTCATGCGCTTTCGGATCAAACATCTTCAAAGGTAGAAACATCCCAAATTTCCTGATCTAAAAGGTTCAGTTCTTCCTCTTTCCTCTTTTCTGACCATTTAAATTTAGCTTTCATATGATCAGCGATTACTTTTTTCAAAGTACGTACACTATCAATATCAAAATAAAGTCGGCCTGTCCTTCGAATAAAGAAATCTCTGAGATTAAAGACCATTTCCTGCTGTATGCAGAACTCACATTCTGCTTTTACAAAGCGTTGATGAATATCTTTATCGTTAAGTCCATCAAAAATACTCAAGATGGTATCTGACTGTTTGCCGTAGTTACTTACCAGATAGAAAGCTATATACTCATTGAAACCATATTGCTGTACCCTCTTTACCAATGAGCTTTTAAAAACTTTCACTTCTTTCGCACCAGAAAATACCCCGCCCGTTAAAGGTATTTTATCCGTTGTACAAGATGAAATATCGGCATCTGGGTAGTTATCTACGTGCTTCTTAGCTACAATATCCACTATTCTTTCGGCCATCTTTCGAAAGCCGGTTAACTTCCCTCCTGCAATCGACAATAGTCCTGTATCGGATTCAAAAATCTCATCTTTTCTTGAAATTTCAGAAGCTGACTTACCCTGCTCATGTATTAATGGTCTTACACCGGCCCAACTAGAGACCACCTGATCCATTGTTAACTTTAGTGACGGAAAAGCATTGTTTGTGGCTTCTAACAGATAATTTACATCAGCTTTATATGTGAGAATTCGGTTCTTATCACCGTGATAATCTGTATCTGTAGTGCCGATGTAAGTAATTAATCCTCTGGGAATAGCGAAGATCATTCGCCCGTCAGCTACATCAAAGTATATCGCCTGTTTTAATGGAAATTTTGCTCTCGGAAGCACAATATGCACTCCTTTAGTCAAGTGTAAATGTTTACCACTTAACGAATGATTTTTTTCTCTTAAATCGTCTACCCACGGGCCGGCGGCATTAATAACAGATTTCGCTTTTAATGTAAATGTTTTCCTGGCCAGTTGATCCTTTGCCTGAACTCCAGCCACCCTCTCGTTTTCATAAATAAAATCATCTGCCGAAATGTAGTTAAAGCAGTCTGCCCCATATTGTACAGCCGTTTTGATGACCTCAATAGTAAGCCTGGCATCATCCGTACGGTACTCGGCATAAATACCGCCTCCTTCTAATACACTTTCATCTAATAGTGGTTCCTTCTCCAGAGTCTCTTCTTTCGACAACATTTTTCGCTGGTCGGCACTCTCCACTCCTGCTAAAACGTCATATACCATTAAGCCAAGAGAGGTTAAAAACTTACCAAAACTACCATCTTTAACGAGTGGTAAAAGCATTCTTTCAGATGGCACTAAATGCGGGGCGTTCTTGTGTAAGATAGCTCTTTCCCGACCTACTTCACGAACCAGGGCAATCTCAAATTGCTTCAGGTACCGAAGTCCACCATGTATCAATTTAGTAGATCTGCTGCTAGTACCGGAAGCAAAGTCATTACGTTCTATTAATGCCGTTTTTAATCCTCTTGCGGCAGCGTCCAGGGCTATTCCGGCCCCGGTAATACCTCCGCCTATTACCAATAGGTCATATTCAATCTGCTTCAGCCGCTCTATGCACCTATTTCTATCCAGCGCTGATAACTTGCTCATACTCATTCATCCTTCTCAGACCATTTCATCGTTCTCTGAACGGCCTTAATCCATTTACCATATAGCATATTACGCTTTTCTTCATACCATTCGGGATTAAATGTTTGATCTATCGCTTGCACCTGTTTTAGGTTTTCTGGCTTCCATATACCGGCACCTATACCGGCTAAATAGGCCGCTCCTTGTGCGGTCGATTCTATTATTTCAGGCCGTAGTACAGGTACCCCAAGAATATTGGATTGAAACTGCATCAAATAGTTATTTGCTACGGCCCCTCCATCTACTTTGAGTGATTTTAATTCTACTCCCGAGTCCTTTTGCATGGCTTCCAGAATATCTCGTGTTTGGTAAGCAAGAGAATCTAAGGTAGCTTTTGCCAGGTGATTCTGATCAGTATCTCGTGTTAAACCGAAAATGGCACCTCTGGCATACATGTCCCAATAAGGAGCCCCTAATCCGGCAAAAGCGGGTACTACAAGTACATCGTGAGCTTCTTTTACTTTTTCTGCCATTTCTTCCGTATCGGAAGCAGACTGGATTAATTTTAACCCATCGCGAAGCCACTGTATCGCAGCTCCGGCTACAAATACACTGCCCTCCAATGCATAGTTTACTTTTCCGTCAAACCCATATGCAATGGTGGTAAGTAAACCATTTTTAGACAGTTGCAGATCTGTACCTGTATTCATCAACATAAAACATCCCGTACCATAGGTGTTTTTAGCCGTACCTTTTTCGAAGCACGTTTGCCCGAAAAGTGCTGCCTGCTGATCTCCGGCTATACCTGTAATTGGTATCTTGTGACCCTTATATTCCCAATCTCCAAAATGGCTGACGCTTTCCTGAACTTGAGGAAGCATTGGCCTGGGAATATCCAAAGTCTCAAGTATCTGATCGTCCCAGTCCAGTTTTGAAATATCAAATAACAACGTCCTGGATGCATTGGTATACTCACTGACATGAGCCTTACCTCCGGTGAGTTTATAAACTAACCATGAATCAATAGTGCCAAACAACAATTCTCCTCGTTTAGCCCGGTTGCGATCCGTATCCACTTTGTCAAGCAACCATTTCACTTTGGTTCCTGAGAAATACGCATCTAGTACAAGCCCTGTTGTCTGCCGGATATACGGTTCGTATCCTGTTTTTTTTAGATCTTCACAAATACCACTGGTTCGCTTATCTTGCCATACGATAGCATTGTGCACTGGCTTACCCGTACTTTTATCCCAAAGCAAAGCAGTTTCGCGTTGGTTGGTAATCCCTAACGCTATAATTTCTTGAGGTTTAATATTATTATTGGAAATCAAGTCCAATAAAACCCTTTCCTGACTATTCCAGATCTCTTCAGCATTGTGTTCAACCCATCCGGGTTTTGGAAATAGCTGCGTAAATTCTTGTTGCTCCAAGGCTAAAAGTTTCCCTTCGACATCAAAAAGAACGGCTCTTGAACTGGTAGTACCTTGATCTAAGGCAATGATATATTTACTCATTGTTTTTCTGTTTCATTTCTTTCCGTAGGGCTATTCCTATGGACACAACAGCTATACCGACAACTATGAAATAGTGAAGCTTGTAATCTTGCTTAAAGAAGATCTGAAATAATGCCGCACCTAAAAACCCTCCGAAAATCGGGCCTAAAACCGGAATCCAGGCATAACCCCAGTCTGACTTTCCTTTACCGAAAATAGGTAATAAAAAATGGGCTATTCTTGGCCCTAAGTCCCGGGCAGGATTTATGGCGTAGCCTGTAGTACCACCCAGTCCCAAGCCAATGACTACGATAAGTGCACCCACTACCAACGGGTTAAGACCTTCAGAATATTTGTTAGCGCCTATAAATAATAAACCAAGAATCAAGACGGCTGTGGCTAGCATTTCACTAATAAAGTTAGCCGCATGACTACGAATAGCAGGTGCGGTAGAAAAAACTGCCAACTTAGTAGCTTGATCTTCAGTTTTTCGCCAGTGAGGCAAATAATGGATCCAGACAATAACAGCACCTATAAACGCTCCACTGAGCTGCGCCCCTAAATAGCCAGGTACCTGCTCCCAAGGAAACTGACCTATAAATGCCAAACTTAATGTAACCGCAGGGTTTATATGTGCTCCACTTATGTTTCCAACAGCATAAATAGCCATGGTCACCGATAACCCCCAGGCCACTGTAATAACCAACCAGCCGGAATTAAAACCTTTACTTTCAGAAAGTAGTACACCAGCTACCACACCACCACCCAAAATGATAAGAATCATAGTTCCTAAAAACTCTGCGAAGAAGATGCTCATGCTATTGAATATTACAAAAGATTGTATCAGAATCAATTACTCTATAATGCATAATACAAGCTTTTCTGCTATTGCACTAATTTCAGGGTAGAACTTTAACTCATTTATTGATATGCAGGCACCTACATCATCGTTTTATATTAAAACCGCAGAAGAAATATTGAGCTTCTAATAAAAAAACAGCACCAAAATGATGCTGTTTTATCCAAAGGATTAGAATCTATTATTAAAACCAGTTTATTTCTAGAAACTAGTACACATAAGCATTCAGCGTCTTATTAAAGTTTAACTAACCTATTGGTAACTATTTTATCATCATATTGCATCGTGTAATAGTACATTCCTTTTGAATAAGTGGAAGCGTCTAAAGATAGCTTATGAACACCGGCTGATATCTCCCTATCTAAAAGTACTTCCTGAAGTTGTCCCATGGCATTAAACAAACTAATTTTCATATTTCCCGATTTTTCCAATTTTACATCTATGGTAATGGCATTTTGAAAGGGATTAGGGTATACCGTCAGTTCCACTCCTTCTATTTTGTCTTGTTCAATTTCATCTTCAATAAGGCCGTTATCAAGTAATCCTGTCCTTGAACCTGGCGACGGCTTTACATAGGGTACATAATCAGATTGCTTCACCCATATGGCGTAACCTCTGGAAGGAGCTGAAACATATACTCGTCCATCAGACTGTACCAGGGTGGTTTCAGTAGAATCAAAGGCATTTACTAACGTGGTATTGGCTAAGTTAGAATAGCCTGTAGGTGAGCTATCTACCCATAATCCTTTAGACTGACTATCATGATTGTTGATTACTACGATAGCACCATCTTTTGAACTGTTTCCTTGTCTTCTGGCGGCATAAACATGGTAAGTATCACCGGATGGGTATGGGTTACCATTTTGACTTAACACAGATAACGAACCGTCCAAATATGTTCTTCGTGCAAACATAAGCTTATTAATATCTTCACGAAGAGATGTAGGGGCGGTCACTGTTTTACTGGCATCATGAGCATCAATCTGAGTGACACCATAATAATGAGGATAAAAAACGCATGGTCGGCCTTCATGAGTTAACATATAAGCATAGGCCATTTTGTAGTCCTTTGTTACCCATTTATCATGTTCTTTTCCGGTATCGTGATTATCAATAAAAGTAACTACAGAGGTACCTGGCAGGCTATTTCCTTGATTATTTCTGATCATTCCGGCATTGTTTAACCAAGCCATGTTAAAGCTGGATTGATTACCGTTACTCATATCTTTGAGTGTATTTTTTAAAGGAAAATCAAACCCATCTACATCTGCTCCATTAGTAGCCACAGCATTTACCCAATCCTTTATCCTACTTGCCGACCCCCAGTACTCTCCTACAATGAACCGCTGGGAACCATTCAATAATGGTAGATTATTTACCCAATCAGCAGCAAAGGATTCTTGAAAACCTCTTACAAAATCTAGTCGATATCCGTCAAATTCGATTTCATTTGACATCCAGACACCCCAGTCTTTTAACCGGTTTTGTACAGTAGTACTAAAAGTGTTTAAGTCGTTACCAAAGAATTTCGTATTGGTAATTATCTCATCTGAACCAGGGAAACCTAACCAATCAGTAGCATCTACCGGATGAAAGTCATTGTAGGACCATGAATAATTCGGCTCTCCGGTACCCGTATGTGTAACATAGTTAATGCCAGTATTGGTTTTTGCCTCTAAAGTTGTGCTGGCCAAGTTGCTACCATTATGCCAAACTGCTACAGGGTAATAGCCATTTTCCTGAGGTGCCCATACCCAATCGAAAGGATTGGATAATTCCCTTTTTGCAACTAGTCTAATAACAATATCATTTTGGGTATTTACTGTAATTTTATATTCATCAATATCTGATTGACTTCCGATGTGCGCCTGAACGATATCGCCTGAGGCCGGAAATGTGTTAGATTGACCTCCGCCATTATTTGGCTCACTTTCCCAAGAAGTTATTCCAGTACTCCCGGCACCGGTCCAGTCAATTTGTATATCATATCCTCTTTCTCCTACGGCACCCGCCCAATTTAGCAGGTATCCTTTAATTTGTATGTAATAATCTCCCGTTCCTGCATTAGGAATGGTCCATACAATTTCATTGGTAGGGAAAGCCTGATATTGTGTGCCATTTCGAAAAGCTTCATCAAAGACATATTGCTTTACAGCAGGATTAACCTCAGATTCTGATTCATTGGTATAAATATGATTAAGTATGATATCTGCATAAATTTCAATGTCATTAGTATGCATTTTAGATATCATACTTTCTAATTCTGCTCTACTACCGAATCGAGTTTCAATAGTACCCTTTTGGTTATAGTTTCCAAGATCATAATGATCAAACACACCATAGCCCATATCTATAATACCAAAGTTGCCCTTTGAAGGTGCAGGCACCCACAAGCCAGTAAATCCCGCAGCTTTCATCGCATCAGACTTGGTCTTGAGGTTATCCCACCAAGTTCCATTTTTGTTCACATCATCTACTGGAACATCCCAATAGAAAGCTTGCATCATCACATCATCCTGAGCAGTAGCCCGTAATGAAAACGCCAAAAAGACTAAAAGTAGAAGTTTAACTTTCATCACTTTAAAATGTTTTA
>JBCCSU010000249.1:0-7212 GCA_039199635.1 Bacteroidota bacterium
ATCTATTAACCATTAAAACAATAAATATTATGTCTTTCGAATTACCCGATCTACCCTATGCGCATGATGCGCTAGAGCCTCATATAGATGCACGCACCATGGAAATACATCATGGAAAACATCACGCGGCCTACACCTCAAAGCTGAATGACGCAGTGTCAGGAAGTGATATGGAAGGTAAGTCTATAGAAGAACTATTAGCGAATCATTCAGATAATGGAGCGATAAGAAATAATGGTGGAGGATTTTATAACCATAATTTATTTTGGTCTGTGATGTCACCGGATGGTGGTGGAAATCCTTCAGGTGATGTGGCTGAAGCTATTAATGCCGCTTACGGCTCTTATGACGGTTTTAAAACTGAATTTGCTAAAGCTGCCGCTACTCAGTTTGGATCAGGATGGGCTTGGCTATGTGTACACCCAGGGGGAAAGGTAGAGATTTGTTCCAGCGCAAATCAAGATAATATGCTCATGCCTGGTGTAGGGTGTGGAGGTACTCCCATACTTGGTTTGGATGTTTGGGAACACGCTTATTATTTGAATTATCAAAACCGAAGACCTGATTATATTAATGCCTTTTTTAATGTAATTAATTGGGATGAAGTAAATAAAAGATACGCGGCTGGTAAGTGAGGCTGACTAAACAATAAAAAAAGGGGCGTAAGCCCCTTTTTTTGTTAACCTAAACTTGAAAAAACTATATAATCCTTAGAATGTATACGTCTCTTTAGATTTATAGTTACTATTTATTTTGAGTTTCCTCACATTAAGTGAGAGTTTTATCACTAGGTAATAAAACTGACCTATCTCTCTAGAGTCAATTGTGGTGCCATAAATATTAAAATACTGAAAGTCAGTTTGTTATATCTTTTAGACGAGCTCGTAGATGTACGTTTTTGAACACTAAGTGTACAGCCGAGCACGAAGCGCTTCCATTCCTACAGTCACCTGAAAGTACGATAGTTCATTCGATCATTTCTTAAGTACTATAACATGTGAATTTTCTTTTTAATCTGGAATTAACTTATGATCAAAGTTCACTGTAGTACCAGGTGTTTTTGGTCAGTTACAGCATAATTAAAGTGTAGAAATGCCCAGAACGATTACGCCATGTAAACGGTCTTCTTACACGCTTTTAATCATGACTTTTCATCTTTGGGAATGAGGCATATTGTTCTATTTTTGTGCCGAATTTTAACGATCCAATTAATGAGTGTTTTAGTCAACAAAGATTCTAAAGTAGTAGTACAGGGATTCACCGGAAGTGAAGGTACGTTTCATGCTGGTCAAATGATAGAGTATGGAACTAATGTGATTGGTGGGGTTACCCCGGGAAAGGGTGGCCAGACTCATCTGGAAAGACCTGTATTTAATACCGTTAAGGATGCTGTTGACAAAGCAGGGGCTAATGTATCTATTATTTTCGTGCCTCCTGCCTTTGCGGCTGATGCTATTATGGAGTCAGCTGATGCCGGAGTAGAAGTAATCATAGCTATAACCGAAGGTATTCCTGTTAAAGATATGATGAAAGCCAAGCACTATCTTAAAAATAAGCAGGTTACTTTGGTAGGGCCTAACTGTCCAGGTGTTATAACACCTGGAGAAGCTAAAGTTGGAATTATGCCTGGATTTGTTTTTAAATCTGGTCGTATTGGGGTGGTATCTAAATCTGGAACGTTGACCTATGAAGCCGCAGATCAAGTGGTCAAAGCCGGTCTGGGTATTTCCACTGCAATAGGTATTGGAGGTGATCCTATTATTGGCACTTCTACGAAACAAGCTGTGGAATTATTAATGAACGACCCCGAAACTGATGCTATTGTTATGATAGGCGAGATAGGTGGAAATTACGAAGCAGAAGCGGCCAGGTGGATCAAAGAACAAGGAAATCCTAAACCGGTGGTAGGCTTTATTGCCGGTCAAACCGCACCAAAAGGAAAACGCATGGGACATGCAGGTGCGATCATTGGTGGTGCTGATGATACAGCTGCGGCTAAAATGAAGATCATGCGTGAATGTGGCCTACATGTGGTGGAGTCACCTGCTGATATTGGAGAAACCATAGCGGAGGCGGTTAAATAAAGTATTGGCCACTCTGTTCTGCATTTTCAGATTTACTTTAATATGTACGAAACTCTCTTACTTGAAGTAAACAACTCATACATTATGACCTTATAATAATTCGTTTGCTAGATTGGCCAACTCCGATCGTTCTCCTTTTTCAAGGGTAACATGGGCATATAAATCGTGATCTTTTACCCGATCGATAAGATAGGAAAGGCCATTGCTTTGAGAATCCAGGTATGGCGTATCAATTTGATAAATATCGCCTGTAAAAATGATCTTTGTGTTTTCTCCGGCACGCGTAATGATGGTTTTAACCTCGTGAGGCGTTAAATTCTGTGCTTCATCAACTATAAAACAGATGTTTGAAAGACTTCTTCCCCGGATGTAAGCAAGCGGAGTAATGACTAACTTTTCTTGATTAACCATTTCCGTGAGTTTGGAGTACTCCTTATCAGTTTCGTGCCATTGGTTTTGAATAAATTTTAGGTTATCCCATAGCGGCTCCATATACGGATTCAGCTTAGACTTAATGTCACCGGGCAGATAACCGATATCCTTATTGCTTAATGGTACTATAGGTCTGGCCAAATAGATCTGTTTAAATTCTTTCTTCTGTTCTAAGGCTGCGGCCAGAGCGATAAGTGTTTTACCCGTACCCGCTACACCTTGCATGGTTACCAGTTTTATTTCCGGGTTCATGATGGCATGTATGGCGAAGGTTTGCTCGGCATTTCGCGGTTTCACGCCGTAAACAGCTTTTTTTTCTACGTGCTCAATTTGATCCTTAAACGGATTGTAATAGGATAGTATAGATTTTTTGCCGTTTTTGAAAATATAGTAACTGTTTTTGACTGGGGTCTTATCTCCTAAAATTTCTTTAGCATCGGCTGCACCATTCTCATAAAGGAAGTTTATTTTTTCCGGTGAAGTCTTATCCTGAATAGCCTTTCCTGAGTAAAGAGAATTCACATTTTTGACTTTCCCTGTATTGTAGTCCTCTGCTGGTAAGCCTAAAGATTTAGCTTTAAGTCTCAGGTTAATGTCTTTGGACACCAAAACTACCTTCTTAGATTTTTCTACTTGCTGTAACTGTAATGCTGAATTCAGTATTCGATGATCAGCCTTATCTTCATCAAATACTTCATTAGCGTCCACTTTACTTTTAAAGTCCATCAGCACCTTAAAGTTGCCTCGCGTCTTTCCATTAAGTGGATTCCAGTTTTGTAGCATATAGCCCTTAGCCAACTTATCTAACAAGCGAGTGAACTCCCGGGCTTCAAAGTTCTTAGTATCGTTCCCTTTTTTAAAATTATCTAACTCCTCGAGTACGGTGATCGGAATACCTACATCATGCTCATCGAAGTTCATGATGGAATTATGCTCGTAGATTATAACTGAAGTATCCAGCACGAATATCTTCTTCTCTTTACTCTGCGCCTTGGCCATGGAAGATTTAACTGATTAGAAATGAGTATAGCAAAATTAACTAACGTGGTAGTAAGCAAAAAGAACAAACGTTGGTTTTTAGAGACTTATTTTCGCTGAAAATATAGATCTCCCTTATCATTGGGTATAACCCCAAGTACATTGGCTAACACTAAAATTACCAGTGTCTTAGACGCTTTAAAGTAATTTAAATTAGCATACTTTCTAAACTCATTCAGCGTAATGGTGCTCTTATGATCCAGATGCTCCATTAAAATTTTCTCCTTCTCTCCAAAATGAAAAGATACATCTCTATCTTGAAAACGTCTTCGGAAGATTTCCCTTACTTCGCGGCTAGCTTTAATACTTTTATCCTGGTATCGAACATACGTCAGCGGATTTTTTTCATGAAGAAGCTTTACCTTAAATAATTTCCCCTGGCTGGATGGGATGTAGTAACGTACAATAGACCGTTTGTCAGAAAGAGGAATAATCTCTACTTCAAAATCAAAAATAGGTCGGCAAAAGCTGTCTATCGCCTGGTTTAAGGCAAAAATTTCATCATCTGGAAATTTAACTCCCGGAATCGAGCCGTCATCATCTACTCCAATGAATAGGTGGCCACCTGAGGTATTAGCAAAGGCCACCAATTCCTTGACAATCTTTTCAGGATGAGCAGTTTTACGCTTGAATTCGATCGTTTCTCCCTCACCCTGCGCTATCAGCTTTTGCGCATGTGATATCTCCATAGTTCTTAACTGTGCCCATCGGTTTCAAATTCATCATCTTCCGGGCCCGGCATGGAAAACATACTGCTCAAGAGGTCTTTAAACTGAATCCCACTCACCAGCTCATGCTTACTTAACATGCTGTATTCCGCAAGACCATGTAATGCAAACTCCATCAAAAAGAGCTTTTCCTGCTTTTCTACTTTTGGATGATGTTCTTTTACCAGATCAGAAAGACCGGGGATACTTGCCAGGGTACTTGCATACTCTTTATTTGTAAAATTAGAGAGTATATCAACGGAATTTTCTTCACCAAACCAGTCCGTGATGGTCTTGTAAGGGTTAGGGTCTTTCTGTTTTCTTATTTTTTCAGGGTCAGGAAAGTAATTTGTGAACTGCTTGCGGATGGCCTTACCCACCAAGTTAAAGGCTACTATTCCAGGGCCTTCTTGCTCACCTTCATAGACCAGTTCCACTTTACCGGTGATTGAAGGAACTATACCATAAAGATCTGAAATCCGAACTGCGGTTACTTCATTACTTATTAAAGCTCTGCGCTCGGCTCCGCTTAAAAGGTTTTCGTAGGCAGATATGGTTAATCGTGCTGAAACTCCGCTTTTAGCGTCCACATACTCGCTTTCACGAGCCTCAAAAGCTACTTGCTCTATCATGTCTTTGGCCAGCTCATTAACCCCTATAAGTTGCTGACCTTCTTTGATAACCGCCTCTTGCTCCGTTATTTTCCTGGACGTAGGTATGTCTTTGGGATAATGCGTAATGATTTGACTGTCAATACGATCTTTCAATGGCGTAACAATGCTACCTCGGTTCGTATAGTCTTCAGGGTTTGCCGTGAATACAAATTGGATTTCTAAGGGCATTCTTATTTTAAAACCCCGTATCTGAATGTCTCCTTCTTGTAAGATATTAAAGAGAGCCACTTGTATTCTAGCCTGTAAGTCCGGAAGTTCGTTTATCACGAAAATGCCACGGTGGGACCTGGGAATAAGGCCAAAGTGAATCACGCGTTCGTCTGAATAAGGTAATTTTAAGGTAGCCGCTTTGATGGGGTCTACGTCTCCAATTAAATCGGCTATACTCACATCCGGAGTAGCTAATTTTTCAGTGTACCTTTCTTGCCTATGGATCCAGGTTATCGGTGTGTTATCACCATGTTTTTCAATCAGATCTTTTCCCGTACGAGTAATTGGATTCAAAGGATCATCATGCAGTTCCGAGCCTTCTATGGCTGGAATATATTCATCCAATAGTTCCACCATCATCCTGGCTATTCTGGTCTTTGCTTGCCCTCTTAACCCCAATAAGTTAATGTCATGCATAGACAATATAGCCCGCTCAAGATCCGGAATAACCGTTTCTTCATAACCCCAAATACCTTCGAAAACATTGATTTTCGCTTTTAAGTTAGACACCAGGTTTTCTCTAAGCTCTTCTTTGACTGAACGGCTCGAGTATCCTGATTTCTTCAAATCACCCAAGGTGGCAATTGATTCTATATTCATTTCTATGTTATATTTTCTTGCGTCTATTTTTTCTGTAATCCTCAAATATGAGGTGACCTAACCCTTTCAAACTGCTGTAATAAGCATTTCCATTATTTACTTTGGTAAATTCCTGTACAAACTGCTTGAGGTAAGGATCAGAGGCGATCATAAAAGTAGTAACCGGAACTCCTATTTTTCTGCATTGCTTAGCCAGGTTCAGTGTACGGGTGAGGATCTTTTGATCTAATCCAAAGCTATTTTTATAGTATTTAATACCCTGTTTTAGACAAGTAGGCTTACCATCCGTGATCATAAAGATCTGCTTATTAGGGTTTTTACGCCTCCGTAGAAGATCTAAAGCTAGCTCTAAGCCAGCCACGGTATTTGTATGATAAGGGCCAACCTGTAAGTAGGGTAGGTCTTTTATTTCAATCTGCCAAGCGTCATTGCCAAAAACAATAATGTCCAGGGTGTCTTTAGGGTATTTTTTGAGAATAAGCTCGGAAAGTGCCATGGCCACCTTTTTAGCAGGAGTTATCCGATCTTCGCCATACAGTATCATACTGTGCGAGATATCAATCATCAATACCGTGGAGGTCTGTGTTTTATATTCATTTTCAGTGATCTCCAAATCCTGTTCCGTCATCATAAAGCTGTCAAGCCCGTGATTGATCTGAGCATTTTTTAAAGAGTCTGTCATTGATATTTGCTCCAGAGTATCTCCAAACTGATAATCTCGTTTGTCTGTACTTGCTTCATCTCCTAGCCCGCCAAAAAAAGTCTTATGATCTCCCTTGCGTGATTTTTTAAGTTTTCCAAAAATTTCCTCTAATGCACTGGTACGTATTTTTTGTTCGCTTTTGGCGGTAACTTCAAATGATCCATCAGGTGTTTCATCGGTGATGTAGCCCTTATCTTTCAATTCTTCTATAAAATCACCCATCCCATAATCATTTGAGGTGATATTATATTGTCTGTCTACATTATTTAGCCAACTGAGCGCCTCCGAAACATCACCAGAGGTAATGACTAGTAACTGTAAGAATATGTCCAGTAACTTGTCAAAATCATTACTGCCCTTTTCAACAGTGGGTATATAATCTGTAAATCGATGCCCAAGCATTATTCTGGTTTTAAGATGCGTATCTAAATAAAACTTATTTTACAGATATTCTGTTCGATCTAGGAATAAATAATTGCTACTGAGGTACTTTGGAAGTTTGTTTCTGACTTCAGGTTATTTTTACTTATATTTATCGCAACAATTTCTTAGAAATTCAGTTTATTTGTAAAAATGTCAACGTCTTGGTTATGAGAAGATCTATTTTGGTTTTATTATTTGGAGTATTTGTACTATCATCATGTGCGCAGTACACTTGTCCTACATATTCAAAAGCACCTGTAAAAGAGACGGAAAAAGAAAAGACAGAAGATCGGATATAGAAAAAAGAGTTAATCTTATAAACGAAAGGCATATTATCAAAT
>JBCCSU010000250.1:0-7157 GCA_039199635.1 Bacteroidota bacterium
CGCTGACCTCTTTCTACATGATGAGGCAATTCAAGATGGTATTTTTAGGAAAGTTTAGGGGTCCTGTTGAGGTTTCCTGCCTCAAGGAAGGTGGCTGGCCATTTAAATTAAGCCTTTCGGTGTTAGCCTCGCTGAGTATTGCTTTTTTTTGGAGTTTAAACCCTGCGGATTACGAAGGGAGTTGGTTTATGAGCCTATTCCAAACAAAAACCAATGTGACCCTTGAATTCAACTTATCGGTGTCGAATACAGTAAATCACACCGTTGTTGGATTATGTTCTACCTTGTTAGTATTATTAGGTGCCATAATAAGTTGGTTTACACTTAAAAATAGTGCTTTGTCTAGCGATGATAAAAAGGCAGAATTGTCCTTCTGGCAACGTTTATCGCTAAATAATTGGTATTTAAACGAATTGTACAGCGCTACAGTACTAAAATTCACAAGTTGGTTGGCGCGAACTTTAACATTGATTGAATCCAAAGTAATTGATCGCCTGGTAAACTTACTCGGCTGGGTAGGAGTAGTTTCCGCTTTCATTTTAGGATGGCTCGATCGTGTATTTGTAGATGGATTAGTGAACGTAACAGCCTTTTTAACCGGACAAGTAGGTGGTGCAACGCGCTCATTTCAATATGGCAAAGTTCAGAGTTTTGTTATTTTCGCCCTTGTAAGTTTGTTAATGATCATTTTCTTCATTCTCTGACGCGTTCATGCTACAGGCATATTCCTTATCTCTACTCATTCTTTTGCCTTTAGTGGCTGCCCTCGGTTTGGTTTTGCTGCCCCTAAAACACCAGAGCTATTTTAAGTTCATTGCGCTAGGAGTAAGTCTGGTTCAGCTTATTATTGGGGCCTCATTATATCTTAGTTACCAACCTACAGACGCACCCTATTCTATAGCCTCTTTTCAGTTTGTAGAACGCGTCAGTTGGATAGATTTAGACCTTCAATCGCTAGGTAAGCTATCAGCTGAATATTTTTTAGGAGTGGACGGGTTAAGCTTTGGCCTCGTGCTTCTTTCAATTATTGTTTTGTGCATAGGAGTTATAGCTTCCTGGAAGATCACTAAAAAGGTGAAGGCTTACTTTGCCCTATACCTATTGCTCAATGCATCTATTATCGGCTGTTTTGTGGCACTCGACTTTCTGCTGTTCTATCTCTTTTTTGAGTTTATGCTTTTACCAATGTATTTTCTTATTGGTCTGTGGGGAGGGCCAAGAAGGGAATATGCCTCCATTAAGTTTTTCCTGTATACACTTCTAGGTTCTATTTTCATTTTGATTGTGATGATAGGACTGTATACTTCGGTGATTAACCCTCAGGCCACAGCTGTAGAAATGGGCTTAGCGGCCAGTGGTGAATCTCCCTCTAGTCTGGTCATAGAACAAGTGCAGCAAATGCTTCGAAAAGGAGAGATACCTCCTGAGAAATTGGTCCGTACCTTCAACATGGTTTTTATGACGGATGCCGCTAATCTCATACCTAATTCTTTTATGAGTAAGCTGGAGATACATCTGATACTCGGGAATCAAGCTAGATACCTAGGCTTTTTACTGCTGTTTTTAGGTTTTGCTATCAAAGTTCCCGTAGTGCCTTTTCATACGTGGCTGCCTGATGCTCACGTAGAAGCCCCCACTCCCATATCCGTGGTATTGGCAGGTATTTTACTGAAAATAGGCGGATATGGTATGTTTCGTACAGCCTACTTAATGTTTCCGGATGGGGCAATCCACTTCGCCTGGTGGATAGGTTTTTTTGGTGTGATCTCAATCTTGTATGGAGCATTTAATGCCTTGGCAAGTAAAGATCTTAAAAGGTTAATTGCTTTTTCCTCTGTTTCACATATGGGTTTTGTGCTGTTGGGGTTAGCTGCCCTGAGTGTGGAAGGTGTAAGTGGGGCGATCTACCAAATGATCAGTCACGGATTTATTTCGGCAGGGTTATTTTTAATAGCCGGGGTAATATACGATAGAACACACGACCGTCTTATAGAAAACTACTCTGGGCTGGCTTCTAAAATGTCGGGTTATACGGTTATGGTAGTGATCTTCTTTTTCGCGAGCCTCGGTTTACCGGGCTTCTCAGGCTTTATTGCTGAGATACTTGTCTTTCTCGGTGCTTTTAGTTCTGCTTTGGTGGAAGGAGCTAATATACTGCCCCGATGGATGGCTATAACCGCTATTTTTGGATTGATTTTGAGTGCAGCTTATTATCTCTGGACCATTCAACGTATGTTTTTTGGTAAGTACCATGTCAAAAGAGTGGAACCAAAGTACCTCACTGATTTAAATGTGAGGGAGCTTATCATGTTTATTCCTTTGGCGTTCTTTACGTTATTGCTAGGTATCTTTCCGTCGGCACTCCTTGATTTGATCAATTCCTCCGTAGCCACTTTCGTAAATACGATCATTAATCCATAGCTGAAGTTTGGATTCCGTCTCAAATGATATAGCAAATAACTTAAGTTCCCTCTTGCATTTTATGCCAGAAGTAACTTTAGTTATTGGTATGCTGCTGTTGATCCTTACGGATCTATTCAAAAAAGCAAAGTTACTTTTGATTATAAGCTTGGTTTTACCGGCGGTTGCTACTTGGTTCCTACTCAGTGACGGATTACCAGAATCTCAATCACTTTTTGAAGGCTTTGTAACGGTAGACGAAAGCGGCACGGCCTGGCGGTTAGTTTTGCTATTGGCCACATTCATTTCTTTACTATTAATTTCACGAGATGCACATAATACTGTTAAAGGAGAGACCTACGTACTGATATTTGGCATTCTTCTGGGAGGACATTTGTTGGTTCTTGCCTCTCACCTTTTAATCGTATACCTGGGTATTGAGATTATGTCAATTTGCGCTTATGCCCTAACACTGTTTCATTTTACGAAGGTAGGGAGCGAAGCATCAATCAAGTATTTGGTTTTTGGCGCAGTTTCTTCTGCATTAATGCTTTACGGTATTTCATGGATCTACACCATTACGGGGTCATTATTCTTTTTGGAACCCGAATTCTCGGATGCGTTACTTAACGCTAATTTGGCTCCACTCGCTATCGGATTACTCTTGATATTGGCCGGACTGCTTTTTAAGGCTGGAGCTGTGCCATTTCATGTTTGGTCCCCGGATGTTTATACCGCGGCTCCCACACCTATTGTCGCTTTTTTTTCTACTGTTCCAAAAATAGCTGCACTAGCGTTTTTAATGAAGTGGCTGTTAGTGATTCACCTCTTCGGGTTAGGTCCTTTAGATTGGGTAGCGATATTAGCCCTTATCGCCATGTTGAGTATGCTCGTGGGTAACTTCTCGGCGTTGCGACAGCAAAATGTCAAGCGCTTGATGGCGTACTCCTCAATTGCTCATACGGGTTTTCTGATTGTACCTATAATATCTTTATCTGAACAAGCCAGCCGGGGACTATTATTCTATGCTATTATTTACATACTAATGAACTTGGCGGCCTTTTTAATCATCCATTTCTTCGAGACAAATGAAAATATAACTACAGTAAAACAGTATGCAGGAATGATCAAAAAGTATCCATTCCTCTCTATATTATTTATCACCATTATAGTTTCTCTGGTGGGAATCCCGCCAACCGCTGGTTTTACGGCTAAGCTTCTGATTTTTACTTCGCTTTGGGAGGCATACCTTGCCAATGAAAGTTTATGGCTATTGGGGCTGTTTTGTTTTGGGCTTCTGAATACTGTGGTGGCATTGTTTTACTATTTGAAAGTTCCCTTTTATATGATCTTTAGAGAGCAAGATGCAGAGGATGTCAACTTTGAGGTAAAAAAATATCCATTCACAGGTATTTTAGCGTCACTTTTAGTTTTGATGGTATTGATTTTCTTCTTTAAGCCAGATTGGTTGTTAGGCGTTGTAAATAAAATTAGTTTTGTCTTTTAGGCTTAGTTATGAGTGAAGCGATCAAACACGAGTGCGGCATAGCACTTGTAAGACTCCGAAAACCTCTTTCATATTATATTGACAAGTATGGGTCTCCTACTTACGCTGTCAATAAGATGTATATTCTTATGGAAAAGCAGCGCAACCGAGGGCAGGATGGTGTAGGAGTAGCCAATATAAAGATTGATCAACGGCCAGGCCTGCGCTACATTAGTCGGTATCGTTCTACGGAGGCTGAACCTATCAAGACCATTTTCGAAAAGATTGGCCGTAAATTCAGAAAGGCCAAAAAAGAGGGTAAGGGTAATTACTTCAACGAGCGTTGGATGAAGGAAAACTGTGCTTTTACCGGAGAGGTGTGGATGGGGCATTTGCGCTATGGTACCCACGGCAAGAATAGTATTGAAAATTGCCATCCTTTTTTGAGGCAAAATAACTGGCGAAGTAGAAACCTGGTGGTTGCCGGTAATTTCAATATGACTAATGTGGATGAGCTCTTCGATATCCTGGTACGCTTAGGGCAACACCCAAAGGAAAAAGTGGATACCGTTACCGTAATGGAAAAGATCGGCCACTTTTTAGACGAGGAGAATAATGAGCTTTTCAAGCAATATAAAGATCAATACACCAACGAAGAAATCACAGCCGTTATTGAAAGCGAACTAAATCTGCAGCGAGTTTTAAAGCGAGCCTGTAAAGATTTTGACGGCGGTTATGCAATGGTGGGTATGTTGGGCCATGGAGATGCTTTTGTGGCCCGTGACCCTGTAGGAATACGTCCTGCTTACTACTATTATGACGATGAAGTGATAGTAGTAGCTTCTGAAAAGCCAGCGATCAAAACCGCCTTCAATGTTGATTATAATCAAATTGAGGAGGTGAAGCCCGGTCATGCCTTAATTATTAAGAAGAATGGGCTCTTTGCGGAGAAAAAGTTTAGTAAGCCAAAAGAAAAAAAGTCCTGTAGCTTCGAGCGCATCTATTTTTCCAGGGGCACGGATCCAAACATCTACCATGAGCGAAAAAAATTGGGTCAGCTACTCATTCCACAAGTACTCAAGTCTATTAATTTTGATCTAAAAAACACGGTTTTCTCTTACATCCCCAACACCGCTGAAACGGCATTTCTTGGTCTTTTGCAAGGGTTAGAAGATTATTTAAGCGCAAAACGAAAAGACATACTCATCGATAAAAAGCCTCACATGGGCGATGTTGGAGAGCTGCTGTCATTCCGCCCCCGAGTTGAAAAGATAGTACTGAAAGATGCCAAGTTGAGAACGTTTATTACGGATGATGAGCATCGGAATGATCTGGTAGCACATGTTTACGATACTACATACGAAGTGATAAATAAAGGCGTAGATACGCTGGTGATATTGGATGATAGCATCGTAAGAGGCACTACTCTGGAGAAGAGCATACTTACTATGCTCAGTAGGTTAGGGCCTAAAAAAGTGGTGATTATTTCCTCCGCCCCTCAGATCCGGTTCCCGGATTGTTATGGCATAGATATGTCAAAGATGAGTGAATTCGTGGCTTTTCGTGCCATGATAGCACTTATCAAAGAGCACGGGAAAGAATACTTATTGGATGAGGTGCTGGAGAAATGCAAACAAGCGTTGGATGAAGGCCTGAACGTTAATGAAGTAAATCGTCTGTATAACGAGTTCAGCTATGAGGAAATCTCCAGGAAGATAGGCGAAATAGTGAAACCAAAAGAAATGGAGGCGGAGTTGGAGATCATCTATCAAACCGTGGATAATCTTCACAAGGCTTGCCCTGACCATTTAGGCGATTGGTATTTCACCGGAAATTTTCCGACCCACGGTGGCATGCGAGTGACCAATCGTTCGTTTGTTAACTATATGGAAGGAAAGATGGTGCGGGCGTATTAGCGTTCCCTAAAGTGTAAACAGAGTAGGGGGTTAGAAGTCTAGCTGATTAGAGTAGTTCATTTCTTCTTTAATTATTGTCCTAAGTATAGGGATACTTACACTAGCTAATGCGCCTGGATCTTCTTCTGATTTCTGATTTTCTTTATTAGAACTAACACCACGTAAAACACGGTTGACCAGAAAATTGTGTTTACCAACAGATAAAGAAAAAAATTACTCTGATTAAGACCTAACTCTAACCCAGGAAAGCTAAAGAATACTGTAATGATTTTTTGAAACAAATTCATACTTTCTCTACCTCCAAAAGAAGTCCATGCAAAAAGCAGTAAAATGGTCAATACATTAAATACAAAGTAGACTATCGAAAAAATCAATGTTCTTTTTATCTCTTTACTCATAATTATTCCACTCCTTGTTGTCTTAGCCATTCAGCAACCACCTGTTGTAATCGATTAGTTTCGGCCCCTGGCCTAGCTAGGTCAAAATGTGGGCCGTCATCAGAAAAATTTTGACCACCCCCAAAAATAAAGTCTTTTACATCTTCTGGGTTACTCAATAAATCACCTTCAATGTCGACACGTAAAACATTACCTATATTTTCATTATTCGATAATTGATCAAACAGATCTGAATCATCAGAAATTGGGCTACCTATTAAAATTAAGTTGTCAATATACTGACCATCATTTGCCAGTCTCAACGCTGCCTGTGCTTGAAGTACACTTCCATAACTATACCCAGCAAGGTTAAATTGCTCTCCTTCTGCCAATGGGTTATCAGCAAGGTTTTGTCTAATCTGATCTACAGCATTATCTATTTGTTCATGTTGCACAGGTCTACTACCTAACTCCATATCACCCGGAGCAAGACCCCCCACAAAATTACTCCCAACGCTTCCAGTGGAATAGGTCTCAAAACCTGAATTTCTATACCTTGCCGTAAACGCAATATCACTGTTTCTACCAGCAGATGCATTTATCCTTGTAAAGCCTCCAATCCCTGCTTGAGTGAAAGCATTACCAAAGCGATTAACATAATTCCATCCATCCGAATCATTACCAGCACCAGCAACAAAGAACACACGCTTACCATCAGGATCAATCGCATTGATTGGCGTATTCAAAGCATAAACGTAAGGTGAGGTCGAAAAATACTCTTCTCCTGCTGGGTCAATTACCCACCATCTTCCTAACTCGCTATCGTACATCCTAGCTCCGTAGTCGTATGACCCTTTATCCTCTTTTCAACACTTCCAACCAACCCAATACTTGTCAAAGAACGAAGGCTTTTAAACCCCAGGAACCTCGTTTGGTAAACCTGTTTTCACATCCAAGATACCCTTTTTTTCTATTCAA
>JBCCSU010000251.1:0-7117 GCA_039199635.1 Bacteroidota bacterium
CTGAAAAATCTCGATTTCCAGATTTTCAACTAGTCACAGGTACATCAGCTACGTCGTTCGCTGCGGATCGAAGTATAAGCATACATCTTCACCTTGCTGCCTAGTATCTGATACATCTGTGACTTTCTCAGCAAGCCCTATTTACATTATAAATTTTATGGATTAGACAGCTTTGTCTCTAAAGACAGTTTTATCAATAGAGGACTTACTTAATCGCAAAAGATTCTGTGTTCATTATGAAATTCATAGCATTTTATTAAATAAAGTAGAATGTTTTATTTGCCAAATAAAAACACACCCATAAATTAACGAATTTGTAAGAGTTAGCTAATTAAAAGGCAATGTAATTTTGGTTTATTGTTAAAATTCAATAAATTATTGATAGATCAATATTCATTCTTATGTGATTCTTTTCTTCTATATATTAACTTATAAGATATGTCAATTCATCAAAACCACACCCTTACGGTAAGAAATTTAATTAAACGAAGCAATACATCCTTTCTGATAACATTGGTGCTTTGTCTAATTTTATTTCCGAATAGGATACGAGCCAGAGGAAATTCAGGTTTAATGAATTTAGGTGATTTTGAAATCCAAAAGGAAGTCTCAGGTACAGTAATGGATGAAGGTGGAAATGCCCTGCCAGGTGCAACGGTCCAAATAAAAGGCACTACCATTGGTGCTATAACTGATATAGACGGTAAATTTCGACTTAACGTCGAAGGTTACGAAGATGCAACTTTGGTTGTTTCATTCATGGGATATGAAGTGCAGGAAATTCCAATTAATAACCTGAGCGAAATTGAAATTCAGTTGGTGCCAGATATCCAAGCCCTGGGAGAAATTGTGGTGGTAGGTTATGGGGCGGTAAAAAAAGAAGATTTAACAGGGGCTATAGAGTCTGTTAAACCGGAAGATCTAAATACCTCCGCAGCCACTAATATTGGTCAACAGCTTCAAGGAAGAGTCTCTGGATTGTATGTAAATAGCCATAATCAAGACCCAGGTTCAACACCTGTTTTCGCGTTGAGGGGAGTAAATTCTTTCCAAGGAGAAGGAGCGGCTCAGCCACTTATTGTGATTGATGGCTTCCCCATGACAGATAATAACGCGTTAAACACGCTGAATCCAAATGATATAAAGCAAGTAAGCGTGTTAAAAGATGGATCTGCAGTGGCTATATACGGTTCAAGAGGTGCTAATGGTGTGATTTTAATAACCACTAAAGGTGGTCATGAAGGTAAGCCTAAAGTAAACTACAGTACAAGATTATCGGTACAAAGATTAGCCAGGGATATGGATCTGATGAACGCGGAAGAATACACGCGATTTTATTTTTCCCTAGCCCATGAGCCGGACAATAGACTTGATGACGATGTGCTGATTGGAACAGAATTAACCTTAGATGACATAAACAACACAGTTAATACAAACTGGCAAAAAGAGGTGATCAACGAAAGTGATGTCGCACAAGAACATAATATTTCACTATCAGGAGCCACAAACAACTTAAAATACCGATTGTCTGCGGGTTTTCTGGACGCGAATAATATTGTTGGACCGGCAGATTATCAGCGATACAATGGAAGTTTGAAATTAGACTATGAAGGTTATAAGATTCAAATATCTTCTAGCTTCAATTATGCGATGGAATCAGGTGAGTCATTGTCTAATCGACATGGAGAATTTAATCAGAACATAGGTGATAAACTGTCTTATTCCTACAACAATGCTGTACTTTTTTCTCCAAACACCCCAGTGCGGAATGAAAATGGCGAGCTGTCAGATCACTACATGAATCATTTATTTTGGTTAAACAATCCATTTTTAAATCCCGAAGCATTTGATGGCTTTTCAGATATTCAAAATATAAGAATAAACCTGAGTTTGAATTACAATTTTACAGATAATATTAGTTTACAAGTAAGAGGGGGCTTTAATCAAACATCTTCTGAGTATTTTCGTCAAAGGTTTTTACCTGAATTCGATGGTCAAATTCCCACCGGAGCAAACATCTCTTCAGGAATAGAACGTGACCTTTTCGCTGAGTCTTTTGTTAAATACAGTAAGAATTTGGATAATCACCAAATTGATTTCTTGGCAGGAGGTTCAATCAATACCCAGCTTAAAAGAGGATTACTTGCCGAAGCAGAGGATTTTCCGGCTGAAGGTATCGGCTTTTACAATATTGGAGCTGGATTACTCAATAGAGAACTAGGAAGCAACTGGACCGAACGTAAAATAATTTCGGCAGTGTCTCGCCTAAACTACAATTTTGATAGTAAATATTACCTTACGATCAGCCATCGTATAGACGGAGCTACTCAATTCGGCGAAAACAATAAATGGGGACACTTTCCTTCTATCGCAGCGGCATATAAAATAGATAGAGAAAGTTTTTTTCCTGATCAGGACTTTGTGAACGCTATGAAATTAAAGGTTAGTTACGGCCTAGCTGGTAATTCTGCAATACCCTCCTTCCGAACCACTCGGCTAATAGATTTCCAGCCCATTGCTTTAGGACAAACCATAGAAAATAGCCTAAGATGGGTTGGAGATTATTTGCCCAATCCTGACTTGCAATGGGAAACCAGTAGAATTACCAATTTCGGACTTGAGATGGGAAATGAATATTTCTATCTTGAAATGAACGTTTACAGGAAGAATACCAAAGATTTATTGATAGATCGACAAGTACCTACAGAAACAGGGTTTTCCCGGATTACTTTAAACCAGGGAGAGATGATAAATAAAGGTATCGAGGGAAAAATAGATTTGTATTTAGATTTATTTGGAGGGAGTGTCAAATGGTCACCAGGAATTTGGGTGGCTTACAACAGAAACCGGATCACCGACATGAACGATGATGAGGTACTGACCAACCCGGTATGGCTTAATAATACCAACTATGGATTTACAGGAAAGAACTCCGAAGGATATCCACTAGGTGCATTGTGGGGCTATGATTTCATAGGAATTTGGCAAGAAGGTGAAGAAGCTGCTGCGTTCTATGGTGCAGAACCTGGCGATCCTAAATTTGCAGATATTCGAGGAGTTGATGAAAATGGGAACATTACAGAAGGACCTGACGGTCAGCTTACAGATGAAGATAAAATATTCCTGGGAAGTACCATACCGCAAACCACTGCAGGATTTAACAGTAAATTCAATTATAAAAATTTTGAGGCGTCATTCTTTTTTGAAGGGGTTTTCAAAAAGTCAGTGACCAACGGATCCAAGGTGTTTTACACCTTTCCTTTTTTCAACTATGGTACAAATCGTACACAGGAGGCCATTAATCGGTGGACAACCTCAAATCCTAACAACGATGTACCTAGCTTACTCAAGGCACCAACGACTGAGTTAGTTACAAGCGACTGGACCATTGAAGATGCAAGTTTCGTGAGATTACGAGACGTAACAATAGCATATACGGTTAAACCGGAGTATGTCCCTTGGGCCGATAATCTTCGAATATATGTCTCAATGTCAAATCTTCTAACCTTTACGAATTACTCGGGAGTAAACCCGGATGTGTGGGAGTATGACGGGGATTTTAACCTAAGACCTTTTTCGAGAACGATTTTGTTTGGCCTTGATTTAACATTTTAAAGTTGACTGCTATGAAATTATTTAAATATCTCGTATTGCTAATCACAGTTGCGCTGCCATTGGCGTGCACTGATGACCTTTTGGAAGAAGTTTCTCGCGGAAATATTACAGATGATTCCTTTTGGCAATCAGAATCTGATTTTCTGGTGGCACTTAGAGGATCAATATATGACATCAGCGAACCATTTGGAGGTTATAGTTTATGGCAATATATAGTTGAGGATTTGGGTACCGATTACACTACCGGAGGTTATTTTGCAACTACTTTATACACTGACTATTCCGATTGGAACAGTACCACTCCTGACTTTACGGGCTGGGGTATTTGGCCTCAGCTATGGGGATCCATTAATAAAGCCAACACGGTCATTTCGCGTTTGGAAGAATCAGACCTCGAAGCATCAGTAAGAACCAGAATCAAAGGTGAGGCATTAGCTCAGCGAGCATTAGCCTATTTTACTCTCTTAAAATGGTTTGGTCCAGTCCCGGAGTTGACCGACCCCAATGATACCCGGCTCTCCATTCCGCGTGGCACCATAGAAAGTAATTATGACCTGATAGAGTCAGACTTGATAACTGCTGCAGATGCATTACCACTTAAATCTGAATTAATGAGTAGTGGAGAAGCGGAATATGCCCGCTTGACAAAAGGGAGTGCTCAGGGCTTATTGGCGAAAGCATATCTTGAGCAAGGTAACTATGCAGAATGTGTGACTGTTACCGGGGAAATTATCAATTCCGGGGAATATTCTCTGTCGCCCCAATACATGGATATTTTCAGTTTAGAAAATGAAGGTTTTTCTAATATGGAAGCAGTCTGGACCATCGCATTTAGAGCTGAAACCAACACTGAATTACAAACACAGGTTTTGCATCCTTATCTTTACAAAGCTTCAGAGCGAACAGAGTTTTCTGCAATCCAGAATTGGGGAAACATTGCTATGACCCAGAGTTTTTATCAGTCATTCGATGAAGCTGACCAACGCAGAAATGGGTTGTATTTGTCACCTACTGATAATCAGGTAATGATCACTAAGTTCCCACCGGATCTTTCGGATGGTACCGGTATCCACAGTGGGAATGACTATTATTTTATAAGATATGCCGATGTGCTATTAATGAGAGCGGAAGCATTTAATGAATTAGATGATATCGGTAGCAGTATTACAGAATTGAATAAGGTAAGGTCAAGAGCCGGTCTCTCTCCTTTGTCAGTAGCTGACTTCAATAAAGAATCGTTAAAACAACAAATCTTTGATGAGCGGAGGTGGGAGCTTTACCTGGAAGGTCATATAAAACAAGATACTAAAAGAATGTTTGAAGAGAGATTATTAGATCACATTCGTTCCGTATCAAGTGATTGGGAAAATGTAGGAGCAGAGCGATATCTATTATTGCCTTTTCCGGAACAAGCACTTTCTTCTAATCCTGGTTTGGAACAAAATGAAGGTTTTTAGTCGATAACTATTACTAATTATGAAATCATTACATAAATTTTATTATTGCGGACTCGTATTGTTGCTCGCTATAGGTTGTGAGCTGACAGATGATGATTACAGTGATATCGTATTTACTATTCATCTGGAACAGCAGATAATTACGGCACAAAATCTTTATGATAGTGCAGTAGAAGGGACTAATCTTGGAGAATATGAGGTTGGTTCAAAGGCAGAATTACAAAGTTCAATAGATTCAGCTCAGGCTGTTTTAGATAAAGCAAATCCCTCTCAGGAAGAGGTAGATGAGGCTTATAGAAACCTTGAAAATGCCATTGACACTTTTATGGCGCGCGAGATAACGGAGGAAGATGGACCAGATACCGGTGATCTTGAGAATAGGATCGTTACGGCACAAAATCTTCACGATAATGCAACGGAAGGTACGGATCCCGGAGAATACGAGGCGGGTTCAAAGACAGAATTGCAACGTTCAATCGATTCAGCTCAATTTACCCTTGATAAAGCAAGTTTATCTCAAGAAGAAGTAGATGAGGCCTGCATAAATCTGGAAATTGCCGTAGACACTTTTATGACACGTGAGATACGTTATGATTATGATGTTGTTTTAATCAACCCAAGTTTTGAAGTGGATGGCCTAGAAGCGGATAGCGTGCCAGAGTTTGCGAATATTACGGGTTGGGAATCCACTCCTCTTAGATATGATTGGGCAAAATCAAGCAGCATTTTGGAAGAAGTGGGGGAAGCCACCGATGGGAGTTATGTGGCTAGTATTGCTTCTTATGGCTTTGGTATCTATCAGACTTTTGAGGCAGCCCTGCAAGGTGGAGCTACATACAGCCTTACAGGCAATTTCAGGATAAAAGAGAGCCCTGCAGATTGGATACCAGAATTTTACAATACATACATAGTGACCAAATTTATTGTAATTAACGGAAACGAGCCTGCCTATAATTCGTTTGGGGGCTTTGATAATATTACCATACTAAGTGAAAATATCACGAATCTGTCAGATGCCCAATCTACTGATTGGGAATCAATAACTCACGAGTTTACCGTCGATATTAATGATGAAAACGTAGACAGGCAGTTTGCGCTCTCGATCTTCATCTATGAAGAGGGGGTAGACTTGAATGATCCGGATAATACTGAAGTGTGGGCAGAATCCTTTGTATATGCAGACAATCTCAGTTTGACAAAATCGGAGGAGTAACGCGCTGATTTTTCCTGTAAACTCTGATTGGGAGAGAACAGCTCGTACCTTGGGCTATTTGGTTCTAAGTGAAATGTAGTTTTTCCGAATGAAGATACATACTGAATAGTTCAAGATATCACACTAAAATACCAATGTAAGATGTGAAAATTTGCTTTCAATTACGACTATTCCTTACTATAATAAAGTCACTATCTATATAAATCAGGTATAAATTTCACTATAGATAGATCAAGTAATATTTCCAGGAATATTGTGAAGATTACTCAATTCATTGTTTGGCTATCTATAACTCCTTTATGAGGAGAGGTATAAGTCGGAGGCTTGGTCGTTCCACGCTAAGATCAAGGCATTAGAACTATAATTTAAGGAAATAAGAAACATAGAAGTCGTCTATTAGGAATGAGACGAAAATGGATTAGGAATAAATTGCTACATACTCCCAGATCAATAATAAAGAAGGTTATCTTAAGAAAACAAGGTTTTTTGGAAAGAAACGATAACCTTACTCAATGGAATTAATAGTGTCTCTACGAAAAATAGCATCTCTTGCAAGAAAAGCGATGTCACTAACTCAAATAACGTGTTTGTTTGAGACCTAAAAGTACTCATAGTCATCGAATCTATTTATTAAGGCTTTAATAAAATCGAAACAAAATCCGGCGTGGTTTCATCTCAATTAATTCAAAAATTGAGTCCACTCCGAAAAGTGGCTATCTACAGACGGGTATTTTATTATCACATGTAATTTCTCGTATAGATTTGAATAAAAGTCTTCTTAAATTCATCCAATACATTTCTTGTACAGCTTGAAAAAGTGTACATGAAATCA
>JBCCSU010000252.1:0-6963 GCA_039199635.1 Bacteroidota bacterium
CAGATGGATTATGGTGGCCTACAACCTGACGAGTTTATTCCGACATTTCGCGCTCAATCATCATAGAAGAGCTACACTCTCCACCCTAAAATCCTATTGCTTTGCATTAGGTGCATGGACAGTAAATCATGCTAATAAAAAAACTCTGAAAATCTCTCTACCGGTCAAAAGAAGGTCGTGGATGGAGGGAATATTCTCTCAAGTTAACAACTCAAGTCCGCCTTTTAACTATTCTAATGAATAATGTGGGTTTAATTTGCTCGTCTGTGAGCGCCCTTTCGTCTCCATTGAATGAACCCCACTCTGAAAACCAAATGAATTCTCCATTGAATTTCTGATGAGTTAACACCGCACTTGTCCTGCCATCAAAAACACGCATGCTTAACAGGCCATTGGAGATTACTTCTTTATGATTGACGGTAAGCTTCGCCTTCACCGTGTTGTAGGCATCTACTTTTGAACCGTCTTCGAGCGTCACTGAACCAACCACTACGCTGTCCTTTGTTAATGTTTCTATATTCGTCACTAGATGAGTTTCACCCACTACAAAGTCATCAAATTGGATCCTTAGATATTGGTCTATGTAAGGTAGGTTTTCATGTTCTACCTCAGTGGGTGTGTAAAACCTCACGAATTCCGTACTTCTGAACTGCGTGTATAAATGTTCTTCCACCTTGTCCTGGAAGAAATTAACGCTAAGCGTATAAGCGGTAGGTACCGGTATTTGGTCCACCACCACCTTCAACGTTGCTTTGAACATAGCCTCTTCAATTTTGGTAAGCGCATCTTTGTATCCGGGTACGAAACTTTGGACATCTCTGAAGAGATAAACAGCTTGCTTTGCATCTTCCCGGGTATCTCGTTCCAATGCAACTATGCCAGCAGCATAGCTTTCTTCCGCAGCCAAACCTTTATGTTTTGCTACTTCGGGGTAGTAATTTTTCGGATTTGGAACTACTTTTAACGCTCCCGGTGATCTCCTGATTTCTTCGTACATCGCATTGATTTGCTCATAACTACGAAGAACGGTTCTGTACTTGAATGGTGCATCGCTATCGAGTATGTTGGCCATATCCTTTTCTGCATTTTCAACGGCAAGAGGATAGCTATGCTTAAGCGTTTCCTTTGATTTCTTATGGCCAGGATTGGACCTCAGCCGGTTAACCGCTTTCACAACGGCCTGATAGTAATTACCTTGTTCGTATGCTTTCTTCCCGGAGGAACATGAGTTGATCGCAATAGTTGCTATCAAGGTAAACAGTACTAGGTACAGTCGTTTCATATCAATTTTTCATTTGGTATGAAACTACCAATAACACATTTGATGCCAATTGGCCACCTTGCATAAGCTGAACAAGTCCATTATTCTTCCAATGCAATCGTTTGCGGTGATTCTCATCAATATTTTGGCTGATAATCAGACTTTAATAGGCATATTTGATTAAAAAATCGAGCATAGGTATGAAGCGCATCGTCTACTTACAAGCATTATTTGCTATTATCATTACCCAAACATTTGCACAAACTGTCACTACAGAGCCACGGTTCCCAACTTCCGATGCTGAGTTGACTATGACGGTAAATGTAACCGGTACATCACTGGAAGGATATACAGGTGACGTTTGGATTTGGACTTGGGTGGCCAACGAAGATAACTCCTACAAAGGGCCTGATGCCCCCACAAATGTAAACCCCGCGACGGCGAACGAAGCTGCCGCACTGGTGACTAGGTCTATGACCGATGATAATGTTTATACCTTCACTATGACCCCTGCAGATTTTATTGGAGTAGCTGCCAGTGAGATTCCAAGAATCGGGTTCAAACTAAAGTCAATGGATTGGGGTGATGAAATTCAAAGTGATAACGACCGCTTCATAGATATGTATGAAGGGGGATTTGATATTTTAGTAGAATCACCGCTTTTAAATCAGTTAATTGTTGATAATTCAGAAGTTATAAACTTTAACGTGTTTTCTACAGCTCAGGCCACATTTACATTAACTGTAGATGGTGCCCAGGAGGTACAGGAAACGGGCATTAGTGAATTTAATTATGACTACACAGTGACGGCCACCTCAGGTACCGTGGAACTTGTACTCACCGTCTCCGATGGCGCCGCTACCTTGGAAAACGAATATAATTTAATCATCAGAACTCCGGTGATATCAGAACCCCGACCCGCGGGTGTAATTAACGGAATAAATTATATTGATAGCGATGATTCGCGGGTATATCTTAGCCTATTAGCTCCCACCAATACCTCTGCTTATGTTTTAGGCGATTTTACGGATTGGGCCATTGATCCGGCATTTCAAATGAAAAGAGACGGTGAGCATTTTTGGATTGAAGTAGATGGTTTAGCAGCCGGTGAACAATATGCTTTTCAATATTTTGTAGATGAAGGCGTTTATGTTGCAGACCCATTCTCAGATATAATTCTAGACCCCGAGGATGCATCCATACCGGATACAACCTACCCAAATCTTAAGCCTTTCCCTGAGGCTGCGTTAAAAGAAGAGTGGTATTTTAATAGGCTTTCAGTTATTGAAACGGGCCAAGTACCCTATCAATGGGTAAATAATGATTTTGTCCGCCCTGCCAACGAAGATCTGTTCATTTATGAAGTTCTTGTAAGGGATTTCTTTGAAAATGATGAAGTGAATTATGATAATCTGATCGATACATTAAGCTATATCAAGTCTTTAGGAGTTAACGCTATCGAACTGATGCCAATAACCGAATTTAATGGTAATGACAGTTGGGGGTATAATAACTCATTTATGTTTGCCCCTGATAAATATTATGGCGCCAAGAATAAGCTTAAAGAGTTTATTGATGCTGCCCATGGAATGGAAATGGCTGTAATTCTTGATGTTGTAATGAACCAGCATGACGTTCCTGCTACAAACGTACTTTTAGACTTTAACTTTAGCAGTTTTAACCCGACTGATACCAATCCGTGGTTCAACGAGAATGCGCCGCACGCTGTTCTCACATTTTTCGAAGACCTGAACCACGAGAGTGTTTATACTCAGAATTACCTGGATTCATTAAACCATTACTGGATAAATGAGTATCGGTTTGATGGCTATCGTTTTGATCTGTCAAAAGGCTTTACACAGAAGCCAACTACCGGATTTGACGATTGGAATGCTCGTGATCAAAGTAGGATCGATATTCTCAAAAGAATGGCGGACGCAATCTGGAGTCATACTCCCGATGCCTATGTGATCTTGGAGCACTTAGGTGACAACAGTGAAGAGGTTGAATTAGCTGACTACGGCATGATGCTTTGGGGTAATATGCATTTTGTATACAAAGATTTGGCACAAGGTAGAAACGGCGGTATTAGTGGTGCATATCACGGTAGTCGGGGCTGGTCCGAACCGCATTTGATATCCTATATGGAAAGCCATGATGAACAGCGGATCGTATATGAAGCCGCTAACTTTGGCCGGTCAGAAGGCGATTATAACATTCAAACCTTAACAACGGCGCTGGAAAGGGCAAAACAAACCTCAGCAATGTTGTATTTAATTCCAGGACCAAAAATGTTATGGCAGTTTGGAGAACTCGGTTACGACCTATCCATCAATTTATGTTTAGATGGTACCATTGATGATGATTGTCGCGTTGTACAAAAGCCTGTTCCCTGGAATAATGCTGAAGGATTAGACTATAACAATGATCCCGAGCGACTAAGGCTGTTCGAGTTTACAAAGGAATTATTGACTTTGAGAAGTTCCAGTGAAGTTTTCACGACCTCTGATGTCAGCATCAATGAAAGCGGGCTTCTTAAAAGCATAGTACTGAGAAATGAGAATTTCACAGCTGCACCGTTAAATCGTGATGAGATGAGCGTGGTGATCATTAGTAACTTTGATGTTTTAGAAAGAAGTATTACCATCACCTTTCCACATCAGGGGGATTGGTATCACTACTTTGCAAACGGCGAGGTTTTCACAGCTACCGGGAATGCAGATGAAATAGTATTACAACCGGGAGAAGTGAGAATATATACTAACCTGGAGCTTGAACCTATTACGGAAGAGCTAATAGGTTATGTGCCGCCATTGGCGCCTACATTACTTGACCTTTCGGAAGTTCAGTCCCAAGGTGTGCAACTAAATTGGGGAAACAACTCCGTCGTTGCGGATTCGTATGTCATTTACAGAAAGTCAGGTTCATCGGATTTTGAAGAAGTCGGTACATCTACTGAAACTACGTTTATTGATGGCTCAGCATCCGTAGGTGTTAATTATGTGTACGCCATCGCGGCCGCTAATAAGGCATTTTCGGGGGAGCTGTCAAATGAATTGTCAATAACCACAACCAGTATAATTACAAGCCTTACGCTGGGGTCAATAAATAACATTAAATTTTACCCCAATCCCACAGCTTCCCAGGTAGTCATCGAGGTTGATAAGCCCATTGATGAGATAACCTTAGTTACTCTGGAAGGTAGAGAAAAATCACTTAGCTGGAGTAGTTCAAGTGGCAAGATCCTGGTACAATTTGGAGGATTAAATACGGGTGTATATTTACTAAAAGTTCTCATTAGAGGGGAAGACCCATTACTCCAAAGAATTGTCATAGAGTAGGTTTTAGGCTGATTTTAGCCCCTTAGGTTACATCAGTCATCCTATGCATACGTATTCGCAAACGTTTGCGGTAATAATATGATCGTTTATATTTGTTTTGAGTGAGCTAATCAATATTATTGTTAGACTTAATGAAGTGTGTATGACAAAAATTTACTTAACCTTTACCTTATGAAGAAGTTTATTTATGGATTGAGCGCTCTCATTCTCGGGTCCATTGCTTTCATAGCGTGTGATGACGAAGAATTTGGAGCATTACAAAGCGTGCCACCCAGTGCGAGCGCTGTTAACCCTGGTGGTATCAAATTGGGATCGGAAGCAGAGCTTCAGGCGGCTGGGGCAGATGGTGTTATAAGTCCTTTAACTCAAGGTACACTAACATTATTGGACAGAGAATTTAACGTATTGGCTACAACTACAGATGCCATGACTGGTCAGGCGGATACAATATCAATGGATGCAATGACTTCGGGGATTGCGGCGTTGGATACAGGAACATATAACTTGATTGCCGTGACTGTAGATTCGGAAGGAAATACTTCGCTACCGGATACAACGTCATTCGAGGTTTTTGATTTACCGTTTGACGCCAACTATGCTACCATGTATATGTTAGGCCAATTCACCAACTGGGGTGGCCCGGCAGAAGAGCGATCACAATGGGAATTTGAATTGATTGCCGCGAATACATGGTTTTTAGATTCAACAGAGATTGATGGAGAATGGAAATTATCAGTGGGGCCAGATTTCGATATGGGTGGCACTATTGAGAATGAAGACTGGGGGGATACAGATTGCGATGGGGTATTAGAGCCAAAATCAGCTACCGGTAATGTCGGTAATACACAACCTGATTGCGTGAGCCCGGGGGTATACAATATAACTTTTAATGATGAGACTTTCAATTATGCCCTGGAAGAAGTTATATTGTTAGAGTCCAATTTGGATGATGTCTTTTTGTTAGGTTCTTTCAACAACTTCGAAGGAAGCGACGCGCAGCTGCAATTAGTCGATAATAATCTTTGGAGAATCGAAGGTCTAGAACTGAGTCTTGGCGACAAGGTTAAGTTTAGTGACTCTGAGAATTTCTCAGGAAACAGTTATGGTGATAATGAACCTGATGGAACAGCAGACTTATTTGGACCTAACATCATGATCATGTCAGATGGAATTTATACCATCGAATTCAATGATCAAACTCTTGCTTATAGTTTTGTGATTGATTGTTCGCCCTTTGAAGAGGATGGTATGTGGATTTTAGGATCTATGAATGGTTGGGGTGACAACAATCCGGATGGAGCTATGACTCAGATAGACAACGATACTTGGGAATTGACCGGTTTTGCGGCGACCTCCGGCGATCAGTTTAAATTTGTTAACACTCCTGATTTCTCAGACAGAGATTGGGGTGATAATGATTGCGAGAGTCCATCAGTCGGCACTGATAATATCGATTGTATCACTGAGGATGGGAACTACACATTTACGTTTAATACTTGCTCTAAGGAATACTCTATTGTTAAGGAATAAATAGATTATGTGTTGATAATAATTGTGACGGAAACACGGTAAAAAGAACCTGTATCATTTGATACAGGTTCTTTTTTATAGCTGACTAGGGGTAAGCTGAGTAGATCGTCTGATTTAAAGCGTAGCAAACTAATATCTTAATGTCAGATTTTACATTTAACACTTCAGCCGCTCGCTTGTAGCGAGTGACGATATTATATAGGCCTCTGGCCAGACGACGAGCCAAGTTGGCAATAGGGCTTGTCTGGTATTTTGACCATTTAAAATCACGAGTTTTGAACTTGAGCGCTCTCTTAACTTTGGTGAGTAACTATCACTTGGTAAGGTTTGGCTATTTATACCAAATTGGCATAATCAGGAGGTCTGAATCAGTAGACCAAACAAGTACTAATCAAGTACCTAGTTGAGGCAAGGGAAGTAAAAAACTTTAGGCAGTTTCCTAAGAAATAACTATCTCATGCTTGTCCGATATGTGCTTAACATTAATTATTCCGCTATTGTGAGACCAAAATCCGATGTATCTATGGCCTCTGAGCAGCAAAGTTTAGTCCGTTTGATATAACCCCTATAGAGGCGCTGAACTTTGCTATTCTGACATATTCAATAGAGACTGATAGCACTATAGAGCCAGTAAAAACTTAATGCCACTCTCTTGGGTTTATGTGTAGTCTTATATGATGTTCATCGGTTTTATGAAGGCTCTCAATAGCCAAGCTATCTTTTATATATGTTAATTAACGTGAGTTCGATATAACAGACATGATTAAATATGCAAGATGAGTTGTTTGGTGTCTTGTAATTGCATTTTAAGAGAGGGCTTCTTATCAGAAA
>JBCCSU010000253.1:0-6959 GCA_039199635.1 Bacteroidota bacterium
ATAGTTTATAACATGGGTAACATTTGTGATGTCAAGCCCACGTGCCGCCACGTCTGTAGCTACTAACACTTGTACTTTTCCTTCTTTAAAACGCTTTAAGGCTTGCTGACGATAGTTTTGAGTTTTATCGCCATGAATCTCATCAGTGCGTATATTGTTTTTCTTTAGGTTTTTGTAAAGTCGACTTACGGTACGTTTGGTTTCTGCAAAGATCAGTACTTTATCAAAATCTGATTTTAGCAACATTTGATTCAGTACATCGAACTTCTCCTGGTTTTCACCTACCGTTATAAATTTCTGATCTACATTGGCTGTAGTGTTGCTGCCACTATGCACTTTCACTACTTCTGGCTCCTCCAGAAGTTCATCAATTAGCGCCTTTTGATTCTTTTCTAGTGTAGCTGAAAAAAGGAGTGTTTGCTTCTTATTTTTCATTCCAGCGACTAATGAATTAATATCCTTGGAAAAGCCCATATCCAGCAATCGATCAAACTCATCCAGCACCAACACCTCAAATTCGTGTAACTTCAAAGCTCTTCGCTGACTCATATCCACCAGTCTACCAGGAGTGCCTATGATAAAGTCATTTTTCTTTCGGAGCTTATCCAGGTCCCGCCCCACATTCGTTCCTCCAATTAAGCACGTACTAAAGAGGTTAAATCCTCTGGATAAAGATCTGAATTCAACATTAATCTGATCTGCTAATTCGCGCGTAGGTACAATAATGAGCACTTTAAAATGCTCCTGGATCATTCTATTAATCAACGGAATGAGGAAAGCAGCGGTTTTACCAGTACCTGTTTGTGCAATACCTAAAAAATCAACTCCCGCAGAGATCGCATCAAAGGAGCGATCCTGAATTTCAGTGGGCTGTGTGTATTCCTTCTGCTGAAGTAGCACTCGTAGAGGTTTATGAATACCGAAATCATTAAAACTTCGAGTCACTTCATATTTTTCTTCCTCTATGGCCTGTTCAGGTTGTATACTTAAGGATTTCATCAAATCGATAGGAAGCTCTTTGCGCTGTCTGTTGTTTCTTTTCCTTGAATTACGTCTTCTAGGGTTTGATCCGTGCGAGGTATACCGCGTATTTTTTTTCTTCTTTGTTTTATTCATTTAAAGCAGGCGGAATAGCCCTAGTTTAAAAAATGTTTCTTCTTATTTATGAAGAGAGTACTAATGTAAAGTTGACAGGTAAGTATTGGTATTAGTGAGCTTAACGGTAGGTCTCTTTATTAATTTATGCGAAGCTAGTATAATACTTCAGATTAACCTAGTACCATTAAAATAAAGATATGTTATTGTATCGATCTGGGTACCGCAATACCTGGGCTAATTCCTGATAAATAATATATTTGTGCCAAATTTTAAGAATGAGACTTTTTCAGCTGGCCCGCAAGTTAGGCACTACCCCAGACCATTTGATCACCATATTGGCAGAACATGATCACCGTGTTGAAAATAAGTCTAATACCAAGTTAACAGAAGAACATGAAGCTATACTTACTGATCACTTAACCGTTCAGCAAAAGGACGAAAAGACTGAATTAGTAGAAAGTACAGAAGAAGAAATCCCTTTAATTTAGTCAATTCCTGCTAACATTGAAGAAATTGCCAACGAGGAACCTCAAAACGTTGAAATTGTGGAAGAGGCCATGCCGGACCCACCGGTAGTGGACGAGATAAAAGAAGCGATAGAGGTAATTCGGGTAAAAAAGGTAAAACTGGATGGTCCGAAAGTAGTAGGAAAAATTGATCTACCTGAAGTGCCAGTAAAAGCCAAACCTGAGCCAAAGGAAAAGGAAGACCGCCCTAAAAGAAAAGAAAGATATTCAAGAAGAAAATCTTCGAGAAAAGAACCTACTCCCGAACAGCTTCGCCAGCGAGAAAAACGGGAAAAAGAGCGCAAGCGTAAAGAGGAAGAAAATAAAAAAAAGAAAAATCGTGCGCGATTTTATAAAGAAAACGTTCAGCCAAAGCCCGATATAGTATCGAAACCGAAAAAAAAGAAGGTGGCTGTGCAAAATTATGATTCGACACCTCCTAAAAAAGACACGAAAAAGCATAGCAACCCCGTTAAGCGACTTTGGGCCTGGCTAAATGGGGAATACGACAAGTATTAAATCCCGATTTTATTCGCTTCTCAACGCAGTAGCGGGGTTTGCATTCGCTGATTTTAAAGTCTGCAAGCCTACCGTGAGCATGGCTACAATTAACACGATCAAACCTGGAATTAAAAAATTATACCATTTTATATCTACTTGATAGGCAAAACTGTTTAACCATTCTGAAATCACGTAGTTAGCCACCGGAACAGCAATGATAAAAGCAATTATTATTAGCTTTATATAGTCTTTTGAAAAAAGCCTTATGATACTATCAGATGAGGCGCCTAGTACTTTTCGCACACCTATCTCTTTGGTTTTTTGTCCTGCGGTAAAGGCCGCTAACCCTATCAAGCCAAGTATGGAAATAAAAATACATACATAAGAAAGCGTTCCCACTAATCGCTGTTGTATTTCGTCTGCCTTGTACTGCTCGTTAAAATTTTGATCCAGGAAATCATACTGGTACGGGTGATTTGGGTCAAACTCCTTCCACATGTCTTCAATTTCAGACATAGTTTGCGTTAGATTTTCAGGTAGCACTCTTAAGTGTAGATAACCACCTGCATTATCGGATAAACCGATGAGCAACGGTTCTACTTTATTATGCAATGAATTATAGTTAAAGTCTTTCATTACCCCTATCACTTCACCGTCTTCTTCGGCGTGGAAGAATTTGATCTTTTTACCCACAGCACTATCACCCCACTGCATAACTCTTACCATAGCTTCATTCACTATTACTTTTAACCTGACTTCAACATCATCACCTTGTTTCAAGCCTCGTCCTGCTAGTAATTCAATGCCCATAGTTTCAAGATACTCCTCTCCAGCCCATAAGGTATTCACATTTTGCTGGGTCATTGCACCATCTGGCTGTTCCACTCTGAAAACCGAGCTTCCCACCCCCTTACCCGGTACACCATAGGCAGTGCTTGCCCGAACCACTCCGGGTAGTCGTTCATATTCGGTTTTGATCGCTTCCATTTGATTTATTACCAGTGAGTCCTGAATGGGGATCAAGACTACATTCTCACTGTTAAAACCTAAATCGGTATTCCTCAGAAATTCAATTTGCTGTTCCATTAAATACGTGCAAATAATTACGAAGATCGATATGACAAATTGAAATACGATCAGCGATTTTCGTAATACTCTACCACCACTTTGAGAGGAGAATTTACCTTTTAGCGCTTTCACTATAGGTATTGAAGGAAGATACAATGCAGGATAAAAACCGGAGACGAGAGCAATAAACACGGTTAAAAACAACGAACCAAAGATAAGCGTTGGGTTACCCAAAAAATCTAACCGAAGTTCCTTGCCTAATAGTGTTTCTAAAGGGGTAGCATAAATAATAATAACACATATAATAATGGCTAATAATAGCGCCAGGCATGCAATAACGAAAGCTTCTAACAAGATGGATGAAAATAGTTTAGCCCGGGTGTGGCCTAACGCTTTACGCATCCCTATTTCTGACGCCCGATTTACCGCACGTGAGGTAGCCATATTCACATAGTTTATACAAGCGAGCAGAATTATAAACAATCCAATAGCTGCGAAAGTGTAGGTATAATTAATGTTTCCTTGCTCTACATCTCCGTCTTTATTGCTTCTAAAATGGATATCTAAGAGAGGTTCCAGATCAAAATCTGCCTTTCCCTCTATTTTATCGCCAAAACCCTTGAAATAAGTTTCATATATCTGCGGAAACTGATGATAAAAATCATCGGCATCGTAATTTTCGTTAAACAGCAGATATGAATAACTATCCGGATTCCAAAACCCTTCCGACACACGCACCGGATCTTCTCGCCCTTCCCTGATCCAGTCACGATCAAGTGGCATTTGTGATACTAATACATCGTATTTCAAATGTGTGTTTCCGGGCAGTTCTTCAATTACTCCCGTCACTTCGTAAGGTTCACCGTCATCAATCACTATTTGCTTATTTAAAGCGGATTCTGCGCCAAAAAATATGCGTGCCACCTTATCGGTAATTATCATTTTATTAGGAGCATCTAACGCAGTATTTGGGTCACCCTCTATAAACTGATGTGTAAATACTGAAAGCACACTGGAATCCGTTTCATAGACTCTTTCTATGTATTCCATGGTTTCCTCACCATTTTCCGAGGTGTGTTTCAGCATAGGATTGTAAAATGGATTAAAACGTACGTAGTTCTCAATTTCAGCGTAATCATTAGCGAGTAGCGGAGCCAACTCACGAGCGGTAGAACAAACGTTAAAGGATGCTCCTGTGGCTTGAAGATGATTTACTATCCGATATATGTTTTTGTGATTTTTGTGATGCTGGTCATACGTAAGATCATATTGAAGGTAGAGCAGTACTAAAATGCCGCATGAAATACCTAAAGATAACCCGAGCACATTCAGCCACGGATAAATTCCATCTTTTAGAAACATTCTTACAGCGAACTTGAGGTGATTTTTAAGCATTATCTTCCTTTTAGGTACGAGTGAGGTTACGTTCTCTTTGATAGCTCAGGTATTACTTTGCAGTAAGGTGACCGTTAAACGCAGGAACCGGTCATCTCATGTTCAAATATTCAAAAAGTACCGCTTTATAATTACGACTAACCTTTAATTGCTGTCCTTCTTTCAGGGTAAGGGAGTACTCTTTGGGTGATGCAGGTTGTATGTTGGCGATGAATAATGTATTCACTAAAGAAGATTTGTGTATCCTGATAAATCCATGCGCTTTTAATTTGGTTCCCATGTTCTTTAGGCTATCCCGAACTAAGAGAAAGTGATCTGACAAATGAACCTTTATGTAATAATCGTACGCTTCTAACCACCGAATCTTACTCAACTCTAGAAGGTGGATCTTTCCATTGTCTTTTACTACTAAACGCTCCCCTACAGGTCTTTCTATTAATTCACCATTTACCATATTCTCCTGATCCAGGGCATTAAGCCATCCTGTGTCGCTCCTTTTAATCGAATCTTTTCCAATGCTAGATTTGGCATGTTGCAGCGCTTCGTAAAATCGGGTATCGCTGAAAGGCTTTAACAAATAATCAATGGCGTGTACCTCAAATGCTTTTAAGGCAAACTCATCATAGGCAGTAGTGAATATCGTTGCTTTTGGACGGTAATTAACACTGCGCAGCACATCAAAACCAGTGATCTGAGGCATTTGTATATCTAGAAATAAAATATCTGGTTTGTGATTGTTTATGGCCAAAATGGCTGTGATCCCATCGGAACAAAGAGCTTTCACCTCTATAGACTCATCTTGCTGTAGCAGTAAGGAAATACCCTCTCGTGCATCCTGCTCGTCATCTACAATTACTGCCGTATATTTCATACTTGAAGAGGGATGGTTATTTCCACTAAGATTTGCGATTGGTTTTGTCTTACCTGAAAAGAATAATCCGTGTGGTAAATCCTGCTCAAACGTTCCACCGTATTACTTAAACCAATGCCTTTGCTATTTACTGTATGCCAGTCCATTTTATGATGGGTAGTGTTAAAGATCTGAATCAAAAGTCTGTCATCTTCTTTTTTAAAGATCAATTTAATTTCAGCCTCGCCTAATATTTGCGACACGCCATGTTTAAAGGCATTTTCTACAATTGGCTGTAAGAGAAGTTTAGGTATTGAATAACAATGTAGCCCTTCAGGACATGTAATGTTTATGCATAATTTATCTCCAAACCTTCTTTTCTCCAAAGCAATATATTGATCAAGTAATTCAAGTTCGGCTTCCAGACTAATCAAAACATCATCCTTAGTGTTTAAGACCGATCGCAGCATTTGCGAAAGACTTACCAAACCTCCTACCGCCTGGTCATTGTTACCTTTACGTATTTGCATGGTAATACCATTCATAGCATTAAATAGAAAGTGAGGATTAAGCTCTGTGGAGAGTGTTTTTACTTTAGCGCTTGAGAGTTGTGTTTTCAGCTCCTTATTTTGATGCCGTTCACGCAAATACATTTCCCGATAATAAATGAGATATAAAATACCGAGGTAGACGAAATACCAGATGAACGCATGAAAAAGTGTGGGCCATTCATTAAACCACTTATCCGGAAGCTCACTTAGGGTATAGTGCTCTGGTAAATGCAGTAAACGTTCGAGCAACACAGTGAGAATATCCGTAGACAGCATATGCAGAACACCACAGAATAAAGCTATTATCAGGTGGTAAAAAGTTCGTGATCTTGGATTTAAGGATAAACCCTTCATAAATAAGTCCGGCACCATAAGACCTAAAATAAAGAGTGTAATAATATAACTAACCGGCCAGTAGATGAGATTGACTATGTTCGCCTCTACATCGGTAAGAAAGTAGGAAATGACATGAAAGAATAATATAGAACCAAACACCAAAATGTATCTCTTCTTATATTTCTGACTAAAAAAACTTTGTCTTATAAAGAGCATACTTTCAACTTCTGGCCTTGTATTTGTGTCTAAATTATTAAATTGACACAGTAAAACTCAACCGAACATGAAAACACTACTTACATCATTTTTAGTCTGTCTCTGCTTTTTAGTTTCAGGCCAAGACAAGATCTATAAGAAAGACCAGTCCGTAATTGATTGTATTATTACAGAAGTAGGTTTAACCGAAATCAAATATTATTTATCTCCTGAGGAAGTGCGCAACTCACCTGTCATCTCTATTGCTGTGGATCAAGTGCAAAAAGTAGTATTGGGCAGCGGTAGAGAAATTGTATTTAATGACCCTTTAAAGGATGAAAAACTCTATGCTGAAGATAAAAAAAGGGCGATTAAAATCCATTTCTTATCTCCTCTTTTGGAACACCTTGCCTTTTCTTATGAAAAGAATTTAAAACCAGGAAGATCAATAGAGCATGA
>JBCCSU010000254.1:0-6849 GCA_039199635.1 Bacteroidota bacterium
CTATCTTAAATTTAATGTTGTCCGACTAGGGCTCGAACCTAGACTCTTCTGGACCAAAACCAGACGTGTTGCCAGTTACACCATCGGACAAAAATTAAAGGAACAAATCTTCCTTTCGTTTTTCGGATGGCAAAGATAAAATTTATTTAAATAAAAGTAAATCCGGAAAACGAAATTATTTCAGGGTTTAAGCTTAATAGCAGCTTAACGCTCTAGTTATTCTCCTGAGCTTTTTTCATTTGTTCCTCAATGAAGCCGTCTGCGAAAAATTGGTATTTATTCAAAATAGATTTAACGGCGTTTCGTACCTCCTGATAGCTTTGAAAATCCAGACTTTGGTACTCATCAGTGGCATAACCTTGCCAGATGGATGAATTCTGTTTGCGGTCGAACACTTGTATAAGGAGTGTGCCTTGTGTAAGTCCGAATTTAACTTGATTGTACTCTAAATCCCGATCTTTACGCTGCATCCATTGGGTAATATCCGGCTGATCATACCCGCGGAGGTTTAAACTATCCTGATATATAGCGTAATTCAAAAGTAAGTCCGGCTTTCTTTCCTTGCGCTTATAGCCCAGAAATGTCATGTGCTGTTCAATAGAAGAGCGAATGAGACTTGTATCGGAATCTTTAAGTGCGTAACTGCTTATAAAATCGTAAGATTTGTATTTATCGAACCTCCCTTTATAGCTGTAGTCATACTCTACAGGTAGCTCTTTGTAGCCGAAACAGCCCAGAAGTGAAATAAATAGTAGTATAAGTACTGCTCTCTTCATATTTATTTTTTTTAAAAATCAAATGAAATTAAGCAATAATTGATTTTATGCCAATCACCCCCGCTACTTTTCGATGAACTGTCATTTAGCCAACTGTTTCCGGATCCAGTTCTTTGCATTTAAAAACGGTTCGATCCACGGAGTTACTTCATCGTCTCTATGGCTTGGATAATGAGCCCAATTATGAGGATATAACGCTCTTTCTATGTGAGGCATAATAGCCAAGTGTCTACCATCTTCAGAGGCTACTGCTGCGCAAGCATAGTCAGAACCGTTCGGATTTCCGGGATACTCTTTGTAATGGTACTTAGCTACTATGTTGTAACTATTTTCAGACTGAGGCAGCACAAACTTACCCTCACCGTGAGCTACCCATACACCCAGAGAGGTGTTCTGGAGCGATTTTAGGAGGATAGAATTATTTTCTGGTATGTCAATAGTAAGAAAAGCTGACTCAAACTTCCCTGAGTTGTTATGCTCCATTTTCGGGTGTATATCCAGGTGTGGAAATACTAATTCAAGTTCCATCATGAGCTGGCACCCGTTACAGACTCCCATACTTAGAGTGTCTGGACGCGCATAAAAGTTATCAAGTGCCGCTTTAGCTTTTGGATTGTACAGAAAAGCTCCAGCCCACCCTTTGGCCGATCCGAGCACATCACTATTGGAGAATCCACCCACAAAAACGATGAAATGGATATCAGATAGATCTTCCCGGCCATTGATCAGGTCGGTCATGTGCACATCTTTAACGTCAAAACCAGCCAAATGCATGCACCAGGCCATCTCTCTATCACCATTAACTCCTTTTTCGCGAATGATAGCCGCTTTTATACCTATACTTCCTTTTCTGCCGATATCTATGCCCAACTCCTTTAAGTTTCCCGAAAAATGATCCGGAAAGTCGAATTGAAGCTTTTGAGCTTTAAAATTCTTTAACCGAGCCTGAGCCAAGTCCTTGCCGCTTTGCTGAACGTCCAGTAAGTAGGAAGTCTTAAACCATAAATTTCGATACTCATCAATATCCAGTTCCAGATCTGCGATTTTGATGCTTTTCTGGTGATTGACGCTCCCGATCCTTTTACATTCAAGACCCATTGATAATACGAAGGATACATTTTCACTCTTTACCTGAAGAATTAGTCCAGGCTTTTCGCTGAAAAGCAATTTAATGAGATCCGTTTCGGAAAAATCTTCAAGGTTTAGCGCTAATCCCAGGCCATCGGTAGGGAAACACATCTCAAGTAATGTGGTGATCATACCACCGGCCGATACATCGTGTCCGGCCAATATTTTGCCATCGATAATTAATTTCTGAACGGTATTAAAAGTTTTAGCGAAGGACTGTCCCTCTAAAACACGGGGCACTGTTTCACCGAGTCCGTTTGTTATTTGGGCAAATGAACTGCCACCCAACCCAAACTCTCCAAAACCAAGATCTACATACAGTAATTCTGAATCCGTTTCCGGTTGAAGTGCTGGACTTACTATTTTGGTAACATCGGAAGTTTCTGCGGCCGCACTTACAATAACGGTACCCGGAGAGTAAACCGTTTGGCCGTCAGCGTATTTTTGCGTCATGGAAAGCGAGTCTTTACCGGTAGGTATGTTAATTCCAAGCTCAATAGCAAAGTTGCTTAATGCTTCCACAGCTTTATAAAGCCTTACGTTTTCGCCTGCATTTTTTGCTGGCCACATCCAGTTAGCGCTCAACGATACACCTTTCAAACCATGTTTTAGCGGAGCCCAAATCAGATTAGTTAATGCTTCGGCAATAGATAGCCTGGAACCTGCTTCCGGATCAATAAGTGCAGAAACAGGAGAGTGACCTATGGAGGTGGCTATACCGGTTTTATGGCGATAGTCTATGGTCATAGCGGCCACATTATTCAGGGGAAGTTGAATTTCACCACAGGTCTGCTGCTTAGCTACCTTACCGGTAACGGACCGATCAACTTTATTGGTGAGCCAGTCTTTACACGCTACGGCCTCAAGCTGTAATACTGATGCCAGGTAATGTTTAATTTTTGCCTGATCGTACGTTAGCGCTTTGAATGAATCATGCGAGGCGCTATCTTCTAAGACGGTTTTAGGGGATGAGCCAAACATATGTTCCAGTTTCCAATCTATTGGATTTTGACCTGTTACTTTGTTTTCAAAAACAAACTTGCCATCATCGGTAACGTCACCTACCACGTACATAGGTGCTCGTTCGCGCTCGGAAACCTCATTTAGTGTTGCCACGTCCTCACGCTTAATTACCAAACCCATTCTTTCCTGAGATTCATTTCCTACTATTTCCCGATCAGAAAGCGTAGGGTCACCTACCGGCAACGCGTTGACATCAATTTTACCTCCGGTTTCCTCCACCAGTTCGGAGAGGCAATTTAAATGTCCGCCTGCACCATGATCATGAATGGATACTATCGGGTTTAATGTAGCTTCTTCCATGGCACGGATTGCATTCATTGCCCGTTTCTGCATTTCGGGGTTAGACCGTTGCACGGCATTCAGTTCAATAGAATTCCCGAATTCGCCGGTAGCTACCGAAGAGACCGCTCCACCGCCCATGCCGATGCGGTAGTTGTCACCTCCTAGGATCACTATCTTATCTCCGGCCTCAGGTGTATCTTTCAAGCTGTCTTCCTTCTTGCCAAAGCCGATTCCACCGGCTAGCATAATCACTTTATCAAAGCCATGCACTTTGCCATTCTCCTCATGTTCGAATGTTAACACACTGCCACAGATCAGGGGCTGTCCAAATTTATTACCAAAATCACTCGCTCCATCTGACGCTTTAATCAGTATGTCTAAGGGAGTCTGGTAGAGCCATTTTCTAGGTGATGTTTTCTGCTCCCATACACGATCTTCCTCTAAACGTGAGTAAGAAGTCATGTAAACGGCTGTGCCGGCTAGTGGTAGACTGCCTTTACCTCCTGCTAACCGATCACGAATTTCTCCACCTGAACCGGTAGCAGCACCATTAAAAGGCTCCACGGTAGTAGGAAAATTATGCGTTTCAGCTTTGAGACTAATCACAGAATCAATTTCTTTGGTTTCGAAAAAATCAGGTTTATTCTGTGTTTTAGGGGCGAATTGCTCAGCGCGAGGCCCTTCGATAAAAGCTACGTTATCCTTATAAGCGGATACGATGTAATTAGGATTTTTGGATGAAGTCTCTTTGATCATTTTGAAAAGTGACTTCTCCTTTTCCTCACCATTAATGATGAATGTCCCATTGAAGATCTTGTGGCGGCAGTGCTCTGAATTGACTTGGGAAAACCCAAATATCTCACTGTCCGTAAGTTTTCTACCAAGTTTCTGGCTTACGCCATTGAGGTAATCGATTTCATCGCCACTCAGCGCTAATCCTTCTTGCCGATTATAAGCAGTAATATCATCGATTTCTAAAACTGGCTCGGGCGAATGAACAATAGTGAAAATATCTTTATCCAGCTGGGAGTAAAGCACGGATAGCATGGGATCATACTGAGGTTCTGAGGTGGGAGCTGCTTGAAATTCTTCAATACGCTCGATGCCAGAAATACCCATGTTCTGGGTGATCTCAACGGCATTTGTACTCCAGGGAGTAACCATCTCTTTCCTGGGGCCGATAAAGCATCCGGAAATTCTCTCGGTATCTAGCGCATCATGTCCGCCAAAAAGCCACGTTAACTTTTGCTGATCCTCCTTGGTAAGCGGTGAAGTATGTTTTAAACAGTATATTTTTGAGGAAACATCACCAAAAAAAGAGATCATTCTTAACAATTTGAAGGTTGACTACTTACTCCCGCAAATGTAGAAAAATCAACTAATTAAATCAGATGCAAGTTGGCTAGAAGAATTTTTGATAGTTAGCGTCTACGCTCCAAAAATCATGGCACTTTTTTACCTCAGCGTTTTTAAATTCTTCATCTTTTTTTAGTTCCCTCCAGTCTCCCATACCCAAGGTTTCACATAACTTGAAAAACCGATCGCCTTGACCCGCCTTTTTATCCTGGATCATGGCGCTAAGTAACGGTCTGCCATCTTCATGCTCTTCTTCCGATATTTCATCTAAAATTTCACCGAGAAGCTGTTTCTCATGCTTAATTTCCATGTTTAGTCCTAAATCCGTCTGGTTAATCAGGCGCCTATAGGAAATAGGGCTTTCACCTGTTCGAGCGAGTTGTATAAGTTTATTTCGTACGCGAGTATTCAAATTACAGTGTTTTTTAGCTGCCGCAAAATTATAAAAAGATTGAAAAACACCTAATCTGATAATGCATAGGCCGCTTTCTGAATAAGATCGTTATGGCCGCAGTCTAAAACTCGGACCTCGCTATTAGGAAGTTTTTGAGCAAAAGACTGAATGCGCTCTTTCGTAATTACTTTATCATAAGTCCCAAGCCAAAAAGTGAATTTGCAATTGCTTTTATTTGCCAGCAGGATCAATTCTTTTTGTGAGAGCTGAAATCTTCTATAGACTACCCAGGAATAATATACTTTATGCCGCTTACTGGCTGTATTCATTTGGTTAGCAGCAAAGCGTATTAAACCCCTATCAACCAAGTTCATTCGGGTCAGTGCATTTAAAATGCTGTAAAAACGCTTGGGTTGAACAATCATACTTTTAAAATAGTCTCGAAAAAAATGGGGGTACGTGGCTAAGTTGTACCATAGGTTCGTGCTGATACCATCTGGCGCTAAAAGAACCATTCGACTCACACGATCAGGAAATAGTGTATAAGTGACCAGAGAAATTTTTGCACCAAGGCTAAACCCAAGTAGCGTAAATGTGCCGATGTTATGTTTAGTAAAAAAGCTATTCAGAATCTCTTCCCAAACATTTTTTTCCAACGGTTTATCTCTTAATTTCCATATACTTCCGTGAAAGAAAAGGTTGAAAGAAAATATGGTGTAATCAGGTAAAAGACTTTGAATGAGCGGTAATAGAGCTTCTCCATTTTGACCGAAACCATGAAAAGCCAAAAGAATTTCTTTTCCTCCCTGATGGATGTTGTACGTTAATTCACCAAAGCTGCCGCTGATTTTGCTCTTCTGCATTATGGCTTTGCTCTAGCGCCTTCTTTTCCCTCTTTTAAATTATAGTAGACGCGTTGAGTTGGGTAGGCGAAATCAATGTGATCAGATTTAGCGAATTCATGGAGTACATCTTTCCATATAGCATCTTCTGTTACTCTGCGCTTATTGGGAATACATAAATAGCGCATGGTGAGCATTACGCCACTATCTTTCACGGCTAGATAAACAATAGGATCCAGGGTATTATAATAGATCATAAATTTTTTGGAGGCATCAAGAAGCTTTTTTTGTGCAGCCTTGGTGAAGTGTGCACAGTGCTTAGCCACAATTTTTTCCAGTATCGCTTTTGCCTTCTCCCAGTCGCTTTCAAAAGTGACTAATACACCTAACTCATTCCAGATGTGGCTAAAGCCTTGATCATAATTCGTTTGGCTTTCTACAAAAACTTTTCCGTTGGGAACGTGTATGATCCTACCGGTACTTTGGTCAGCATCCACCCAATTCCCAATTTCGTTGATGGTAAATTGAAAAAAACGGATATCTATTACATCCCCTGCATGTTCACCGATCTGAATTCTATGACCCACATCAAAAGGCCTTCGGATTAAAATGAAAAGCCAGCCGGCGAAATTGGTGATTGGGTCTTTTAAAGCTATCGCTAATCCAGCGGAAAGCAGCCCGAGAAAAGTGGCCAGGGAATCTATTTGCTTGATCCAGACAATACTGATTAGAATTAATCCAATAGTAACGGTAAAATATTTTACACCATTTCTCCAGTAATATCGGACCTTGGGGTCTTCAATTTTCATAAATAATAATTGAAGAATAATGAACCTGAAGCCCCACAGGATCATGATTATGGCCAAGGAAAGAAGAAGTCGAGTTTCTACAGGTGTGATTCCTAAGCTCTCAATCAGCCATTGTTCTATACTTTGTTCCGTCATACTATTTTACTACCGGCTAATTTCAAATATAGCTTAAATCAAGTGAATAGGCCTTTTACTTCTTTTCTATGAATTCAAGGCTATCTTAAAAGGACGTATACTCC
>JBCCSU010000255.1:0-6838 GCA_039199635.1 Bacteroidota bacterium
CTGAAATTGCTTGTGCAATAATGATACGATCAAATGGATCGCGATGATAAACATCTAGTTCTGCCAATGAATTGAGATGAGTAACATCAAGATGCAACAATTCGAAACTGCTATCATCCAAAGCTTCCGTAAACTTTAAGGGCATATTAAGTTTTCCTATCTGCATTTTAATCACGATCTCCCAGTAAGAAATAATACTAACAGTAACATAGTTCTGCTGAATAATGGAAATAATAGATTTTGTGAGGCGCTTATCATTTTTGAACCACCAAATAAGAATATTGGTATCAATCAGTATTCTTTTCATCTTCTGCACCATAAAACAAGTCCTCTATCTCTTTATTAGTTTCAGCAGAATCCCAATCATCAGCAAGCCAAATCCTCCCTTTCAAAAATCCAGGTTTTCTTTTTTTTGGTTTATGAACAACGGGTACCAACTTCACCTTTGGTTCACCGGATTTGGCTATAATTACCTCTTCACCATTCAACACTGCCTCAATAAGCTTGGAGAGGTGGGTTTTAGCATAGTGAATGTTTACTGTTTTCATCATTTCTTAGCTAAGTTAGCTAACTAGATAAGAATTAAAAATCAAATATTTCTGTTTTACGATCAAGGCAATTATATTCGTTTATATGGATATTGAAAAAAAACTTGATCAATTAACCTCATTAATGTCTGATCTTATTCCAACAGTAGATAAGCTTGCAGTTGAGGTTAAAACTCTTACTGAAGAGAACCATAAAGCTAATATTGAAAGAAGTGAATTGAGACTTTCTAATATTAGATTGGCGGAAGCTATAGAGTCGCTCAACTCAAAATAGATAAGTTAGAAGACCTTGATGCAAGAGTTAAAAAATTAGAACAAAAAGTCTTATAGTTAATTCTATTTACCAACCCAAAACGTATCCAAAGATCAAGGGAGCTACGATTGTAGCATCAGATTCAATAATATATTTGGGCGTATCTATATCCAGTTTACCCCAGGTTATTTTCTCATTAGGGACAGCTCCCGAATAAGACCCATAGCTTGTAGTAGAGTCAGATATTTGGCAGAAATAGCTCCAAAATGGCGTATCTGTACGCTCCATATCTTGATAAAGCATGGGCACAACACAAATGGGGAAGTCTCCTGCTATACCGCCACCTATCTGAAAAAAGCCTATGCCTTTATCCTCTGCATTTTCTGTGTACCAGTCGGCCAGAAAAGTCATGTACTCAATGCCTGACTTCATAGTTGAGGGCTTCAATTCTCCTTTCAGGCAGTATGAGGCAAATATATTGCCGAGGGTAGAGTCTTCCCATCCGGGAACTACCATGGGTAAATCCTTCTCTGCGGCAGCAAGCATCCAGCTATTTTTAGGGTCAATTTCATAGTGTTGCTCCAGGATACCTGACTTCAATAGCTTGAACATAAATTCATGCGGGAAAAAACGCTGACCCTTTTCTTCTGCTTCTTTCCAAATTTTAAAAATATGTTGTTGTAACCTTCGAAAAGCTTCCTCTTCAGGTATACAAGTGTCAGTAACCCTATTCAAGCCACTGTCTAGCAAGTCCCGCTCATCTTCGGGTGTAAGATCACGATAGTGAGGCACGCGCTTGTAATAGGAATGAGCTACCAGGTTCATTACATCTTCTTCCAGGTTGGCTCCTGTACATGATACAATGTGAACTTTGTCATGACGGATCATCTCAGCAAAAGAAATCCCCAGCTCAGCAGTACTCATGGCACCCGCCAGGGATACGAGCATCTTTTTACTTCCTTCCAGGTGTTCTCGATACCCTTTGGCAGCATCTACCAGTGCAGCCGCATTGAAATGACGATAGTGTTCTTCAATAAAACTTGATATCGGCCCTTTACTCATAACTCTATCTTGGGTAAGAAAACCTCAGCCATCATACAGCGAGCACTTCCCCCACCCAGTCGCTCAATGGTATCCAAGGGACTGGATACTATGGGACAGTACTTTTCAATACGCTCGATTTGATCCTGGCGTAGGGATGAATGTGCAGCACCTGACATAACCAGGAAGGACTTATCCGCCGAAGAATGTACTTGTAGCATATTTCCGGCAAAGCTATTTTCTTGCGCTTCCGTAATATCAATTATTTCTTTACCTGTTTTTTCTAGTGAATTAACTACTGTGATACGCTCCTGCTCATCATCGATAGCATCCAGGCAAATGATCGCGAAATGCTCCCCCACACACATCATCACATTGGTATGATAAATAGGTAACCGTAAACCCTCTACGGTTTGATTCGCATGAAAAATAACCGGGGTATATCTAAACTGATCACAGAACTCATTCAATACGTCCGGATGAGTACGCATAGAAAGAGCGGCATACGCAATCTTATGTTGTCTATCCAGAATCATACTACCTGTACCTTCCAGGAATTTGCTTTCAATTTCGTGGATAGAAAAGTCGATAACGCTGGAAATATGATAGCCATAAGTTTGGATCAGCGCATCCAGAATATCCCTTCTGCGCTCTACCCTTCTATTATAAGCATACATAGGATATAGCCCTACCCTACCATCATCATGAAAAGAAACCCAGTTATTCGGAAATATAGAGTCTGGGGTATCAGATTGCTCACTGTCCTCTACAACGATAACGTTTATGCCGTGCGCCTCTAAGGTGGATACAAAATCATCAAACTCTTTACGCGCCTTTTCCTGTATCTGATCCTCTGAAAATTTGACCTCCTCAGCTTGGAAATAATTGTTTTCGGCTGTTTGCTCATTATATCTGAAGTGAACAGGACGTACCATCATGATGGTATCGGTAGTTTGTGCGGTCATTTAGTCTCTGATTAAAGGTAATGTGGAGCACCGTAGTAAACCTTCCATTTTGGCAGTTTCTTCATATTTAATGGACTCCACAACAAAACCATGATCCCGAAGGATACCATTAAGTCGCTCAAACCGAATATCCGAAACCACTATCTCAGGAGAAATTGAAAAAACATTGGAATTCATCTCGTACATTTCATCCTTGGTAATTTCTATCAGCTTGCCTTTCCCGAAATAATCCACCAGAAATTCGTAGTCCTCCTCGTTTTTAAAGCCGCCTTTGTAAATGATCGCCATATCTTTCCCCAGGGGCTGAAAACAGCAGTCCAAATGCAGTGCATTTTCTTTCGGGTCGTCATCGGATTTGTTCAATTCAAAGGCCTTTACCTTACGGTTACGAAAAGTTTCGCGAAGAAAGTCCACTGCCTGCCGATTAGTACGGGACACAATGTATTTATTGAAATCAGGCTCCTCTGAATATCCAATAAAAATATGATCATCCCACGGCATCACATCCCCACCTTCTACTCTGGCCCCTTCGGGTACTTCTATCACGCTGTCAGCAGGTATTTGATCTATCAAATATCGAATACCTTCAATTTCACGAAAACGGTTTGATAAAATATGGGGAACAACAAAGGTATGATCAATCACAAAACCAATGTCTCTGCTAAAGACCTGATTATAATTCTCAATGATCTGAGGCCGGTAAACTTTAACATTATACTTTTCAAAAACAGCTGCAAAACCCTCCATTTCATCTGTTAAATGATCTTCTTCAGGATAAGTACCGTTAATGATATGCTGCTTTGACTTTGGGTCATACGCCTCATCAAGTGACGGCACTCCACCGAACCCCTTAGCGGTTCCCAGCACAACTGCTCTTAATCTTGAAGTTTCATCTTTAATAGAGACGTTGATCATAAAGTAGATGGTTTTTATGAGGCTGCAAAGCTAAAAATAGCCTTTGTCTTTACATAACCGAGGGCACCCTCTTTTTTGCGACCGGGCTTAATGAAAAAGAGGCTTTAATGACAAAAAGAAGTACTATTGCAATTCTCAATTTTTCTGTGTTAGAAATAGGTGAAAAAATACATTGACCTGATAGATCAGACCTTTGAGTTTCCACAGCCCGAATTCAAAGTTCTGAAAAACGAACTTCTATTTAATGGAGTTCCTCTAATGAACATTATCCGTGAGTATGGTACGCCACTTAAGCTCACGTACTTACCTAAGATCAGGGAAAAAATAGAGCATGTAAAAAGCATATTTCGTGATGCCATTAAGAAATACGAGTACAATGGCACTTACACCTATTGTTATTGCACTAAGTCTTCACATTTCAGCTTTGTATTAGCAGAGGCACTTGAGCATGATATTCATATAGAAACTTCATCTTCCTTTGATATTCCCATAGTCAGGAAGCTATATGAGAGTGGCAAACTAGATAAACACACTTATATCATCTGTAACGGCTTCAAAAGGCCCTTATACAAGACATATATCACAGAACTGCTTAATGACGGTTTCCGAAATTGTATGCCTATTCTGGATAATCTCAATGAACTTGCGCATTACGAGCAATACGTTTCAGGCACCTATGATGTAGGCATTCGAATCGCCGCTGATGAAGAACCCAACTTCGAATTTTACACCTCAAGGCTCGGCATCCGCTATAATGATGTAAATACAGTTTACCGAGATCAGATCAGGCCCAGCCAAAAGGCCAAACTAAAAATGCTGCACTTTTTCATCAATACCGGCATTCGTGACACGGCTTACTACTGGAGTGAATTAAGTCGATTCATCTTCAAATATTGCGAGTTAAAAAAAGAATGCCCCGACCTCGATACGATTGACATAGGAGGTGGATTTCCGATCAAAACATCTCTGGGGTTTCGCTTTGACTACAACTACATGGTGGAACAGATTGTGGAAAATATTAAATGGACCTGTGGTAAGAATAATGTGCCAGTACCCAATATTTTCACAGAATTCGGAAGTTATACCATCGGAGAAAGCGGAGCCACATTATATTCTGTGATTGATCAAAAGCTCCAAAACGATAAAGAGCTATGGTACATGATAGATGGCTCCTTTATTACACACCTTCCGGATGCATGGGGATTGAATCAGAAGTACATCCTTTTACCCGTAAACAAATGGAACAATATGTATCATAAGGTGAATATTGGCGGATTAACCTGTGATAGCATGGACTACTATAACTCTGAAGCCCATACCAGTGAACTTTTTATGCCAATGAATGAACGAGAAGACCAACAGCCTTTGTATATGGGTTTTTTTCACACTGGAGCTTATCAGGAATCTCTGGGTGGATATGGAGGCATTCAGCACTGCTTAATACCTGCACCTAAGCATGTATTGATCGATAAGGTGGGGGGTGAATTTCAAACCCGGCTCTTTGCGAAAGAACAGGAAAGTGAGGGGATGTTAAAAACCTTAGGTTATTAAGTTTATGAGCTGTGAAAACAGTTGACTTAACCACTCAAGCTATTTTAAAATAATGCCAGCCGCTTCTGCTAAGTTTCGACTTTTATAATCGGCTGTGGGACTATCTTGATGGTCTACCTGGATCGTCTTAATCCCTAATTTTTTGGCAGGAATTAAGTCCCTGTCTTTGTCACCAACCATCCAGGATAACTCCACATCAATATTATACTTGGCAATGGCCTTTTCAAACATTAATGAGTTAGGTTTACGCGTTAGGCTTTCAGTAACAGAAGGATGCCATGGTGCGTAATAAAAAGCATCTATCGAATAATTACAGTGTTCTTGGATAGCATTATGACAAAGTCTCATATCCTCTCTCTGGTAGATTCCCTGAGCTATCCCGGATTGGTTAGTAATAATAACAATCAGATAACCTGCTTCTTTAAGAGCGGAAAGCGACCGGACTACACCAGGCAATATTTCTAGCTTTTCAAGGGTAAAAACATAATCAACGTAGTCTTTGTTAATGACTCCATCACGATCAAGGAATACACATTTCTTCTTCATGAACGAAATTGTTTAGGTCGCCAATGTTACTAAAAAGAAATAAAAGAAGTAGGAGACTTCGCTATTCTATGATTTTTGGTATTTTCGAGAAATCCATCCCAATTAAAATTTGAGTTGAGCGATAGTTTAGTCATTATACCGACCTATAATGAGAAGGAAAATATACACCTTATTATAAATGCCGTTTTCGGTCTTTCTAAACCATTTGACATCCTAATTGTGGATGACAGTTCCCCTGATGGAACGGCCCAGATCGTAAAAGACCTACAGCAGGATGAATACAAAGAAAAGGGTCTCTACCTTTTAGAACGGGAGGGCAAGTTAGGTTTAGGCACTGCCTACATTACAGGATTTAGGTATGCTATTGACAAAGGATATGATTATGTATTTGAAATGGATGCCGACTTCTCGCATAATCCCAAGGACCTGGAAAGATTATATGAAGCTTGTGCCGCAAATGGCGCTGATTTAGCGATAGGCTCAAGGTATGTTTCGGGGGTAAACGTGGTAAACTGGCCCATGGGTCGTGTTATTATGTCTTATTTCGCCAGTATTTACGTACGCTTCATTACCGGAATGCCCATCAATGATACTACGGCAGGTTTCGTTTGTTTTAAACGTCACGTTTTGGAAACTATTGATCTTGACGCAATTAAATTCATAGGCTATGCTTTTCAGATTGAAATGAAATTTACAGCTATGAAGTTTGGATTCAACTTACAAGAAGTACCAATCGTATTTACTGATCGCACCAGAGGTAAGTCTAAAATGTCAGGGTCTATCTTTAAAGAAGCCTTCTTCGGGGTGATACAGATGAAACTCGATAGTATTTTCAGAAAGTATATTCCAGTCTAAATAAATACATTAAACCCTCTTACAATTAACCACACAGTTAGTGAAATAATGTGAAGGCTATTTTGCATGTAAAAGTAAAAGCTGACTTACAACTAAGTACCTGACCCCAAGATGCAACTAAATGCACCTCATTGCCATTATGCCCCACGCAGATAAAATTCTTA
>JBCCSU010000256.1:0-6831 GCA_039199635.1 Bacteroidota bacterium
GAAATCTGATCTAATTGTATCTCCAAATCCTCAGCCAGTAAAATTGGCGTGCCATTAATTACTTTACCCACTTTGTTCACATTATCTTCGTAAAACGCAACTACACGAAGATCAGATGCATCATCACTTTCAATGACCTGCTTGGTAATCATTCCTAATTGACCTGCTCCAAAGATAGCTACATCAACCCTGGACTTTCTATTCCCTTTAAAATAGGATAAAATATTTTTTATTAGCAATCGGTATTTAAAAAGAAATAGAAACGACGCCAGAAAGGAAATCAGAATTACCGAATAAGGAATAAGGTTTTTTTGAATATTATAATAGAATAATAGGTTCAGAACAGATACAAAGATGAGTGACAGCAAAAGAGTATATAGCAACCTTACCCCATCTTTCAACCCGGTATAACGCACTATTCCGGCGTGACTCTTTGTAAGCCCTATGGCCAACAAAACGGCAAAACAATTAACGAGAATGCCGAGTTGAAAATTTCTATTGGCCAACTCTGATACCTCAAAATTAAATCTTAGGAGATAACCTAAAGTAGTAGCAAAAGCAACTAAGGACAAATCAATTAAAATGATAATCCATCTCGGAAGGATTCTTAACTGCAGTATTCGCTGCGTAACTGGCACAGGTCAGCCCTTTTTTCTTGAAGATATAATCTTTTTTGCCCCTAATGCCGCCCCTCCTATCAGGAGCAGCTCTAAACCACCGATGGGTACCGGATCACCCTCCCCAGGCTTATTACCATCGTTTGGATCACCCCCACCCGGTTGACCAAGGGACACTCGGGGAGTTATTGTCATAACAAACAAAAAGGAGATAACAAAAAATAGATTGCGCATTGGAGCCTAATGTTTTGCAATTTGTAAAGATAGTACTTTATCTGCGGTTGTTATGTTTAGAATATACAATCCTTTAGTAAGATCACCTAATTCCAAATAAAGGCTTTTATCAAATGAGCTACTTAAATTATCATTGTTTTTTACCAGGCGGCCATCAAGGTCAAACAAGTTAAATTCCATCTCCTCCAAATCCAGAGCTGCTTTGACAGCACTAAAGTTCAATCTATCCGTTACCGGATTTGGGTAGACATTCAAGCCCAGTTGAAAAAATTCATCATCAATATCAGTTATTACTAATACTATAGATTCTGAGACTGCAGAACATCCATTGATAGATATCTCAAGTACGTACTCCCCTGATTCAGAAGCTTCTATGGATTGTGATGATGCATCTTCGATTACTTCGTTATTGAGATACCAAATATAGGAGTCAGCTTCCGGTGCAATAAGGGTTTGTCCTATTATAGTAACTTCAGGGGCACCCACATTTATAAGTTCGGCCTCCAGTTTTACTCTATCACTTTCACATCCATCGGCATTTACTGAACTCACGTAATACCATTTCGTCTCGTTCAAATTATCTAATACCAACCCATTTTGATTTTCCCCTGGTAACGGCTCGGGTGAGTCAACGCTGTTGTACCATCTATAAAATCCGTTACTAGGTGCCCCGGATGCCGATAGTACAATTGAACCAGGTTGATCCGAACATACAGATATATCCGTGGTGACAGGAGGTTCAGGAACAGAATTGTATTCGAAAGTAATAGCGTTCTCGTATGTAAAAGATCCTGAACATGAGCTGGTAGCAGAGCCAGTAACTGAAAGAACGTTTAAAGATTCAGCCAAATTAACCTTGTTAACAAATAGCCTGGCTAAACCATCACTGGCCACAACAGGGTTACTAACTTGCTGACCAGTTTCATTAAATAATTCATAAACTATACCGTTCTGAGCGTTATCAATTATAACTCCAATGTAATCTGCATCGCAGTCATTTACAGTTTCACTACTTAAAACCAAGTTTTCGTCAATTTCTAGGGCGTTAAAGAAAAGTTTAAATCGATCGTCTCCTTGACTAAGCGCATTTGGATCTACATTAAACTCATAGGATGATCCTAATGTAATTGGGACTTCAGCACTAGCGTAACTATCAATTAATTTAACTGAATAGGCTCCAATAGTATATTTATTAAACTCTAATTCATAACTCCCTTCTGGCAAATCTCTTACATTCAACATAACTTCCTTCTCACAAAAATCTCCACTTATGGCGTTGAAAACGTACTGAATAGTATCCGAAAGAACCGGATTATAAGAAGAAAGATTTATGTACGAATTTCGTCCCAGGCTGACGCTAAAAGTACCATTAAGTTGCTTAACGCCATCTACATTTAATTCTAGTAAATCTGTACTTCCCTCATTAAAATATACAACTGTTTCATCACTTTGATCTTCGTTGAAAAGCCGTATTCTAATTAGCTCAGTATCGTTTTCACTTTCTCTAAGAAACTGACCGGTTCCTACGGGTGATTTCATACTTTGTGTAAATTGAATATTCGAAGCTGCCGCAGTATTATCAACCCAAAAAGATTGCCCCATCAATATTTCCCCGGCCCAAGCAGGATCCGGATGATTAGTACTAACACCTCCAACAGTATTATAACTCGCATAGTCATTAAATCCTTCCCTTACATAAACTGTAGAACCAAGCGTATTATTTGACAAATGGACATCATCCCAATCAATTGGGGATGGGTAAGGGTTTCCAACCAAATAAAATGGATCAACTCCACCTGCTCCTGTTAAAGTAGTGTTTACATTTCCGGCGGGTAAGGTTCCGTTAACTGATAAAGTGAGGTCGTTATCAACATAGGTGTAAACAGAATAGCCGGTTCCATTTCCTAAGGCTACAGTGCTGGTGAGAGCACCACCTGATGTGACTGGGTCCCAGGTACCGGCGGCAGAATTTCTTGTATATACGGAAGGTGCCGTCTGGCTAACAACATTGTCGACACCAGCTGGGGAAGCATCTGTAAAATCTCCGGTTATTGGCATACCTGAACTGAGCCAATTGTTCAGGTTTGCTCCAATCACAGGCGATGTAAAATACCTCCAATCACCATCAACCACACCATCAACATATCTTTGAACCGTTAGATTACCACTGAATGTAAAGCCCGCCGCTGGAACCTCGGCAATACGACCGTCACCACCTGTAACATTTACTGACATTACGGTAAAGTTATTCCCGGTATTAAAGGAACCGGTGGTAGGGGTAAATGTTCCAAAAAGCTGAAGGGTGCCGGTATTACTAACTATGCCGTTGATATCCATATTCTCAAATGCCACTGTTCCGGAAATAGAAGTCGTTCCGTTAAAATTTACCGTTCCTCCATTGCGATTGAAAGTACCATTGTTAGTAAAATCACCAGCAACGTTTATAGTTGTCGATGAGGAAGTTAGTGCATTGGTTACAACAATATCATTAAAACTATGATCTCCAGTCCCATTAATGGAGGTTGAACCATCAAAAGTGAACGTAGAATTTACTGTTCCAGATATCAGTGTACCGTCGTTTTGCAAACTTCCAGATAAATTAACGTTATTATCATCAGGATCAAAAGATGCTGAAGGATCAATATCTAAAACGTCGTTTACATCAATATCTTGATTAAACAATGAAACAGATGCTGATGTATTCTCAACCCTCAACCCTGCCTCAAATACCATTGTGCCATTTCCTGTAATCTGTTGGGCACTTACCCCTGAAAAAATAATAAGTTGTGTTGGGGACCAGATTCCATCATTATCAACATTACCGGCTACGTCTATGTCATTTGTATTTCCTGAGGTATTAAAAGTGGAAGTTATTGTTAAATCACCTGCAATATCCAAAATACCTGAGGCAAGATTTTTAGTCCCCGTTCCTGCAATAATAAGATTACCATAATTTTCAGCGCCCACATTTTGATCTGAGTTAGCCAAATAAGTTACATTGGAAGCAACATCAGCAATAATTGTAGTAGGGCTACTAGACTGGTACCACCAAGCCTCTGTTTGATCTGACCCTGAAAAACTAATATTTAAATCACTCCCAGAGTTCAAATTAACAGTATTACCATTCAAATAGGAATCTGAATCTAATAGATCAATCTGACCAGAATTCGTTATTACCGAGATCAAGCTCGTGTTTGAGGATGTTTGAGTGAATGGTAAGTTTATCCTTAAAGTACCCGAAGTAACAGTAAGACTATTACCAATTTGCATACGCAACATGGTTGACTGATCAAAATCTAGATTACCAGTAGATAGAGTAAAACCATTAGTTACCCTTAAATCACCAGGGGTAAGGCCTGCGAAAGCAAAAGCTTCTGAACCTATATTGGCGATATTTCTTGACACTCCGGCACCAAAATTAAAAGTCGCACTAGGTATGGGTGCTGTAGAGTTCCAATTAGATATTACCTCATTTGCAAAATTGACACCATTGGTATTCACATTAGCCCCAGTAAAGACAAGAGGAGCAGCACCTCCTATAGTAGCAACTGTTGGGTAACTCTGAAATGGAAAACCAAATCCAAAATAATTAGTAGACCATGCAATCATAGTTCCAGTAACGGTCAACTGTGATCCAAGTACTAAACTATTAACTGTCGCATCATCAACAAACAGATTTCGACAAGTTAAAGATGCACCTGACGCCACAACAACAAAACCATTAGTATATACATCATCGGTAGCTCCAGGTGTAGTGCCATCAGGTCCATTACCGGGTGCACCTACGTCCCAATGATTTGGGTTAGTCCATAGCGTTGGAGCATTATTAGCGTAAAATAATTTTTGAGCTACCAGTTGCAATGAAACTGAATAGAGTACAATAGTAATCACATATTTCATAGGCTACAACGCAAGTATGATTTTAGTTAAACAAACAAAAATAGCAATAAGAAAAGGTAATAGGTACACGAATCTTACAAAATAAATACACCTATACAACTTTTAGTAACCTATCTTAAAACATAGTTCAGCTTTCTCTTTACTCTGGTAAATTGTTCATCTGTCATGTTAGACCCTGATGGCAGACACACACCCTTCTCAAAAAGTAAGTCAGATACTCCATTATAATAAAAAGGTGCCGCTCGAAAAACCGGTTGACGATGCATAGGTTTCCATAAAGGTCTGATCTCAATGTTATCATCTTCCATGGCTATCCTCAACGTTTCTCTATCAACCCCTGATATATCTTGATCAATGAGGATAGTGGTCAACCAGCGGTTACAAAATGAACCTTCGGTTTCCTCAACAAACTCAATACCTGCATTATCTCCAAGTGCAGATTTATACTGATCATAAATTTTTCTACGTAGATCTACATGCTTATCAAGCACCTCCATTTGCCCCCTTCCTATACCAGCACATATATTGCTCAATCGGTAGTTATAGCCAACCTCCGTATGTTGATAATGTGAAGCAGAATCCCGGGCTTGCGTGGCCAAAAACTTTGCCCTGGCTACATATTCTTTCTGGTGGCTGACCAAAGCTCCGCCACCAGAAGTAGTAATTATTTTATTCCCGTTGAAAGAGTAAATACCTATTTCACCAAAACTACCTAAGCTTTGTCCATTATATTTTGAACCAAGCGCTTCTGCAGCATCCTCAATAACTGGTATTTCATACCGGCCAGCCACTTTCATTATTTCGTCAATCTTGGCTGGCATTCCATATAAGTGTACCAGAATAACAGCTTTCGGTTTTTTACCTTTTTTTATTCGATCTTGAATAGCTTCCTCAAGCAATTCGGGGTCCATGTTCCAGGTCTCCTTTTCACTATCTATGAATACCGGGGTTGCCCTTTGATAAACTATGGGGTTACACGAACCTGAAAAAGTAAAAGAACTGCATATCACCTCATCCCCCTCCTCTACTCCAAGGATTATTAATGCAAGATGAATAGCTGCCGTACCTGATGATAGGGCAGCAGCAAACGGAACATGAGTATATTGCTCAATGCTCCTTTCAAATTCATCAATGTTAGGCCCTACCGGAGAGATCCAGTTAGAATCAAAGGCTTCTTGAATATATTTGATCTCATCACCTCCCATATGTGGTGAAGAGAGATAGATTCTTTCATTTTCCATGGCGTGAAGATTCCAATTTCTGTTGATAAAACAATGCTGGTATTAAAAGTATTAGCAATAGCGGGTTCAAAACCAGCCGATGTAAAAAGGAAATCAAAGGACCATTGTAATGAGGGTGGTAAGCCTTAATTGTCAAATAAGGAATTAAGAAGAAGACTAATCCGAACAATTGGATAATGACAGCTAATTTCAAATATTCCAATTTTCTAAAAAGACCATAAATCACACCTAACATTAGAAAGTCATTTATCAAAAAGCGTACGACCTTTTTAGTCACAAAATGACTGAAGCCGGGAGAATTGAGTTCAAGATAGGCGAAGAAATTTTTCTGAAATACGTAAAACAGCAGTAAGGCAACAAGGCAAAAAATTAATACTACTTTGTATTTCATCAGTTTAAGGAATTAGTTTTTTTAACCACCAAAACCACAGACCAAATACCACCAGAAAGATTGAAGCTGTGAAAAGATACTTATGGGCAAAATAGGAGTAGTCAGGCAGGTTGATACCCACATAGTAGAGTAAGGCTATTCGTACCAAATTACTCAGGTGAATAATAAAGATACCTAAGGGAATAAACCATATTAACTTTGAATTCAACCTAAACGCTACTAAAAAAGATAAGAAGACAATGACAACGTTTAGTCCGTTACAACCTTCATATACACTTAATATACTATTACCCTTAGGCTGACATAACAACACATTTGGGCGTTCCCTACTTTCGAGAGTATGTGTATTAGCGCCAAAAAGATTCAAAACGTAACTGGTTTGGGCTGTGACCAATACAGTTACGGGGTCCGGCCTTGGATTGTATAGTTCTACAAATGCTCCGTAAGC
>JBCCSU010000257.1:0-6804 GCA_039199635.1 Bacteroidota bacterium
CTTAAAAATAAATCCGCAAATCAGTTTAATGAATATCAATATTTAAAATCAAATTTTCTTTAGCTACAAAGAAAGTTAAATTTATACTTCATACCACTTACCTTCAATAGCAACTTTTTTCAAGTGAGTTAACAACAACTTCTTTTTATTTTTTTTTGATTTGAAAAGTCTTAGAAAATTTAACAATATAAACTCATCTTCTTCAAAAAAATCATAATAATTGAATCCACCCATATCAACCGTCATCTCCTTGCTGAATCTATCAAAAAAAAGATCATTATCATCAGAAGTTCCATTTAAATCATTGATTGATTCGATAGTTTTCAGTTCTCCCTCTGTTATTCCATAAACATCTAAAATAAGCCGGTTTATTCTTTTCTCTACTTCTACTTCTTTCATTCTGTAGATTATTTATTTGATTGTAAGTATTGAAACTGACCAATACCTGATAACCTACCAGTTGGAATAAAAAAATTTCTATTTAGATATGTGCCTCTATCGATAGTTTTAATGTTCCAACCGTTTAATGGGGTTCTTCTACGAATCGACATCCTACCTAATTTCCCATTTAAATCTAAAGAGAATCTAGTTGTGTAGGCACTAGCATTTTTGCCTAAAATGGGAATTCCTCGATTCAATTTGGAAATTGGCATAGCTTTTCTAGTTAGTATGAGTTCCAAGGTCTTCTCTGAACCAAACCCAATTCCATAACCCCAATCATATGCGGTGAGAGTTGGAATTTTATTTATGTCATTTGCTAAAGCTTCAGGAGTTTGAGACAGTCCTTTCCAATAATCAGGATTGACTAAACTCATAGACCAAATACCCTGTCCTAAAGATTGCCATCCATCTTTTGTACCTAAACTCTTGAAAAAGTCGACTGTACTTTCAAAGCCAGCTCCGAACCCATCAATAAAGCCATTGCCAAAACCACCGCTTGATGCTGAAGTATTACCTTTTGGAGTTCGGGTTCTAATGCCAACTCCTGATAAAGCGGCCATGCCACTCAAAGAATTAAGGTCAATTTCTAATGGTCCCGTCAACCTACCTGATCCTGGCTTGTTTTTACCTTTTTTCTCAATAATGCCCGCATACATCTCAGCTTTTCGTTCTTCTTCTTTTTCTACATCGTCTAGGCAATTTACATCACCTTCACAATCTCCTTTTGTTTTAAGACCGGTGGGATCGGTATACCTTGTCGGGTTATTATAAGTGTAATGATATGGGTTCCAGGACTTTTGTTCATCATCCGCTTTTGGGTCTACGGCCATAAACCTACCAATACCGGCATCGTACATGCGCGCATTAAAGTCGTACATACCTACACCCCATTCGGGGAGCTTTTCATTGCCTGTTAACAAGAAACGGTTCTCCTTAGCTGTTATCCTTTGGTAGCCTCCTGCCATCAGCAATCCGAAAGGGTAGTAATCATCTGTCTGTATAACAGGGTGCTCGGTCAGAGTCACTTTCAGGTCATCAAAGTATACCCAATGGGTGGTAGCACTGTTATTGCTTACCCATACATACATAAACCCGGGTTTACTGGCCTGTAGTACTTCGCCATCAAAGCTTATGCGCTCATGGTTTAGGTTAGCCACTCCACTAATTTGCTTAAAACCGGTTTGGTAGCTTACCAGGTTTTCATCAAAGAATGCATAGTTCAAATAGGCTGCTGGCACATTACTACTACTTGTACCACCTACGGTGCCTATAGCGCCATCAAAACCATTGTAAACAGCTTGTTGTGCCTCCGTTCCTCCGTTTACCCCTCCAAAAGCCCCGGCCACGGCAGCTACCATAGCAGCTAGGGAGATCGTGTTATTATATCCGCTGCCCCCTTCGTAATACGCATATACTTCCAGGTTTACTTCGTCTCCTGCTCCTACGGGCAAGCTCAATGCAGGACCTACAGGTTGGGTCTGGTTCAGACGTGCCGCTTCATTGCCATCACTCGTATGGTTAGCATTTGAGTAGGTAGCCCGGGTTTCGGGGATTCTACTGAATAATGTTTCTTCATCTACGCTATTTTCACTTTCCATCGTGGCTAGAAAATCTAATGTATCGGGTTGGGTAGTGAAGGTTAAACGCGTGTTGTCCAAGTGGTCTTTGAGGCGGTATTGGTATTCATAGGTTCGGGGTCCCGCGTCAAGCGCGGGAACAATGCGTCCTTCCTCGTGATGGATGAGGGTAAGCTCATTGTTCTCGTAGATGAATTCGCCTACGTAGTCGGTGGTTTTAGTTAAGCTCCCACCTTCGTAGACTTCCTGTCGCAGTTTGATACCGGCTGCGTTATACGTGTATAGGATATAGTTATTGGCATCCTTTTCTACCCGTGTGGGCAGGTTCAGGTGGTTGTAGGTGATGGTGGCTATATCTTTATTCTCGTCCCGGATCATATTACCGTTGTCATCATAAAGATAATCATCTCCTACATTAGTACCGTCCTTGAAACCTTTATCATTGCCGGCATCCGATACAGCAAGAAGCTGGTTACCCGAGTAAGAGTACCCCAGTATATCCATATTACCTCCACTTTCATCTTTGCGCGTTAAGGATTCTATATTACCGTTGAGATCATAAGAGAGTCCGGAAAGTTGGAAATAGTTATTGGTACTCCAGGTACTCGTATAATGGCTGTGGTCGGCGGTCTTAATTCGGTTCATAGGGTCATACGTATAGGCATAGGCTCGCTCTTTAATGTTAGTTGTACCGCCCATACCCAGGTTATCACTCCATTTCACTGCACTGATATTTCCATTGAAGATAGGACTCGCGGTAACCCCGGAAAGAATATTGTTGTAACCTATCTCCATACCCCAATAGTCTATGGCTTGACCTATGTCATTATTCTCAACGGTATTGGCTAATTGCGCATTATTAATGGAAGTCAGCCAGCCGCGTATGTTGTAGCCGTAGTCTACGCTTTGAGCGAATTGTCCAACCCCCGCTCCCCCGCCAGCGGGGGATACTTGATGGAGATTTTTTTCGATGAGCTGTCCGAGTTCGTTGTATTCGTTTTGGGCCAGCAGTACACTTTCCTCATCATTGACTTGGTGCCAAGTAGCCAATAAGCGTCCGTTGTGGTCATAGTCAAATTGTCTCTGAATAGCCGTAAGTTCCGTACCGTTCTCATGGGTAGTTTTTGTTTCCTTCACTTGTCCCATAAAATCATACCTATGGGTTACGCGATCTACTTCACCCAATAAGTTTTGTGAATGACTTTGTATGGGTCGATAGCGATCATCATAGTATGTAACACCTTCCAACCAGGTGTTGCTACCGTCCAGTACTTTGGTCATAGTTCCGGTGACCAAGCCCTTTACTTGATCATAGAGATAGGTATGGCCTAGTTCTAATACAAGTGGGTAGCTGGAAGCGTGTGGGAAGGCGTAGTTACCATAATAGGTAATGGTGTATATTTCATCAGTTGTGATGTTTTTAGGAAGACTATTGGAAGTGTAGCCAAATATACTGCCGTTCAATGTTTCGTAGGCAGCGTAGTTTTGGTGCCAATCGGGTCCATCTAGTAGATCTCTCAAGGTAGCTTCAGGAGTATGGATCTCTTTTTCTCCCGTTATGATGGGCCGGTTCAACTGATCATACTTGGTGAAGTGCCACTTATTATTGTTGCGCTGCTCGCCGTCTTGGGTCAATACTAAACGGTTGCGATCATCGTATATCATTATAATAGATTGTGCTCCCGGCACTTTCTTTTCGATCAGCCTTCTGCGGCCATCGTACTTGTATTGAAAAGCCCAGTCGTTCAAGAGCGTAGGGCTTGGAACATAGGGCCAGGTGCTCGGGGTTCCTATTTCATTGATGGCTTCTGGGGGTAGCGTATACCTTAAATCCCCGTAACTATCGTACACATAGTAGGTATCGGCCCATTCCCCTAAAGTGTAGCTGACCAGGTTGGGTATTTCAACGGCCTGCACCCGTTTAAGCACCGTCTGGCCGTGTTTGTTAACATACCCGATCACTGCATGGCCTTCTTCATCAGTAGTCACCGTTTTGGTGAGTTGATTGGCCGGGTAATAGCCTGAGGCTTTAAAAGCATCCGTGCTGATATCTATTGCCCAGAGGTATACTTTATCTGATAGCGTATTTAGATTATAGCCGTAATGAACAACGTTATCCGTCATGATCGCCGGATTGGCATCAGGTTGCCAGGCCACTCCGGGGGCGCCTTGTTTCAAAGGGCGATTGAGTGGAGAGGCTTCAAACTGGGTTTCTGCATAGGCGTGATCTCCATCATTTGTTCCATATAGACTAGTATAGTATCCAGACTGAGCGGTCAATGCATCATTGATCGGTTGGAAGAACCCATTGTTATTTTGCAACGGCAAAGGTAAATACTGCCTTGTTTGTCGCCCAGCACCGTCATACGTAATGGGCGTAATGATATCATGGCTTGAGGTGCCGCCATGCCATACTACCTCTTCCATGGGACGGCCCAGTCCATCATAAAAAACAATAGTTTGATTCACTTGCCCAGCTACAGCACTACCTAAATCGTTTTGAATAGGTACTCTTGCTGCTTTGGTGATGATATAGTTAAGGTTTTCATCATCGATTGTAAAGGTATGGTCGGACCAATCTTCTTTGGTTGGATCGTTGGTGTCAAACACATGGACCTTGTAGTCACCTGCATCTTGCAAGGTCAGGTTACTCAGAGCAACGAATCGTTCTGTGGTACTTATCTGACTATGAACTAGCACGTTATTTTTGTAAAGCTCTATCGTCAATGACGTAGGGTTGTGAATTTGATGATCCAGCGTGATTATTAGGTCTTCTTCTGAATCAAAGATCTCCCCTCCATTTGGGCTTTGCAGCCACATATCCCAGGTTTTATATATGCCCTTTATCGGAATAAGAACTCCTGAAGGAAATGTAGTGGTATACAGTATAATCTGCCTTTGATAATTAGCTGCATTAAGCGGGTCAAATTCTATATTAACCTGTTGTGTGGACTGAGGGGATATTAAGCCGCCTGACCAGTTCCCGGAGAAGGGTGCAGGAAAGTCTACGGCTAGCACTTCTTCGGTAGAGTTCGTGTTGTTAATGAGATATAACGTTTTGGAAGCTGGCAAATCCTCAGGCAAACTCAGTCCAAAGTCTACTTCAAATGGCCGAGATAGATATCGCAGTGTTTCTATATCAATTACATCGAAAACGGTTGGATCCGCTAAACTGGTCACTCTAAGCTCAAGATCAGGGGAATTATATATTTGAAGTTTCCAGTTAATAGAATTGGCGGATGTAGAAGAACTTAATACTTCTTGAAGTTGATCAGAATCATTAAAAATCTCAACCCTCACATTATTGGTGCCTATCCCCTTATTCCAGGTCACAGGAACGATCTGACCTTCCGTTAATACGGCATGATCCAAAGGTGAAGTGATAGCAATATCCGGTGTGATTTCTCCCGAAACGGATCGTGTATCTGTTCCAGATGTTTTGTCTGAATTTACGGTTATCGTGCCTGAGTGAGACTCCGCAGTGGTAGGATCAAAGGTGACAGTTACATTCTGGCTTTGGCCGGGAGCAACTGACCCACTCCAGTTCCCTGAAAATCCGGTAGGATAGTCTATAGAAGAAATATTTAGTGATTCGGTGCTCTGATTGCTATTGTAGATGGTCAGCGTTCTTGTTGCTGGAAGGCTAAGGTCAGATACGGCGCCAAATGATAAATTACCACCCAGGGTTATGATGCGCTGTACTTCTAACAATTCAACATCTTGCTGGTCGTATTCACCGTTGCTTAAGCTGGTAACTCTTATTACATAGTCACCATTGAGTCCTCCGGGCACGGTCCAGTTGAAACTGGTTCCGGAGCTATTGGAGACAATGGTTTGATTAAAACTGTAGTTATCATTCAACAACTCTACCTTAACATTTCCGGAAAAGAGTGGACTTTTGCTCCAGGTGATAGTATGGTTAGTACCTTGTTTCCAAGTTACCAGTTCGTTAGGCGAGACTAAGGAAATAGAAGTGGTTGCTGTGCCCGATATAGAGTGTGTGTTAGTGCCCGAACTTTTGTTTGAATTAACCACTAGCGTACCGGAATGAGAGCCGGCAGTGGTAGGATCAAAAGTCACGGTCACATTTTGACTTTGACCGTAAGCAATTGTACCACTCCAGTTTCCAGAAAAACCGGCCGGATAGGTAATTGAATAGACTGTTAGTGTAGAATTACTCGATGTTGTGTTTGAAATCGTTAAAGTTCGGGTGGTTGGTAGTTGCACATCAGATACATTACCGAAAGCTAGGTTGCCATTAAGACTTATATGCCTTTCTACATTCCGTACTTCAATATCTACATCGTCATTAGTAGAAGGGCTTGAGACCCTTGAAATCTTTAAGATGTAATCAGGACTATGAAAATCGTAAGGTAGCGTGTATGTGTAGCTTGTGCCTCCTACTGAGCCTATTACAGTTTTAACTACGTAGTTATCGTCATCATCCCAAATCTCTATTTTAACATTATCACTAAAGCTCTTTGTCCAAGTGATAGCATACGTGTTTCCCTCTAGCCATTCCGTTCCCCTTGTAGGGTTGGTGATGTTAATACTTTGTGCACTGATAGAGTGTGCGAAAAATATGAGTATGATCGCTAAATATAAAATAGAGACGGTTCTTTTATTTTTTACAATAAAAGAACCGTTGGATTGGGGTATTCTGGTGAGTTGCATTAGAAATTAGTTTGAGCGGGTCAATGCTTGGTGGCTTAACAGATTAATAAACTGACTCACTAAATAATAAAATGACACTTTTTTTTATTGTGATTAATATTTGGTAATATAC
>JBCCSU010000258.1:0-6798 GCA_039199635.1 Bacteroidota bacterium
AAACAAAGGTATTTCAAGGCTTAATTCTCAAATACTTAACTTTTAGCATCAAATGAAGACTTGAAATAAATATTATTAATCAACTGATTTACAATTATTTATGTAAATAATCGTTCATAGATTGAATGAGTTTTTCTTCTTCAGAAACCCATAAAACTTCTGATCCGGGAGTTTTAGAGTAGAATGGAAAACTCACTAGTTTGCTCCAAAGCTCTTCGGCATCCACTTTTTTAAAATCAGTAACAAGGCAAGCATTATAAGGAGAGCATACCTTTTCCCAGAGTGGATTAGCTACCATTAAAAAGGGTAGCTGAATGGCCAGGTATTCATATATTTTAGTTGGTATTGAGCTTTCGGTACTCCTATTCTTAAGGTAAGACACTAAAGCTAAATCAGCGTTAGAAATAGCATTAACAATTTTGGAATGATCAACTAAATCTTCGCCACCTACCAAGGATATCCACGGGTTTAAGCGAATGACTTCTTTCAGTTTTTTTAAGATACTTTTTTGAGTGACTTTTCCTATTATTTTAAAGCTAATAGTTGGCCGGGCATATCGTAGTTTTATCGCTAGCTCAATGGCGGAAAATATACCTGTAGTCTCTGCTATGGTACCAGTAAAAACAAGTCTGTTAAAGTCAGTACTTTTCCTTTTTTTGATGTTGTAAATGTTATTGAATTTATTTTGTAAAACCGTACTTCTACCACGGCAGAAAGAGAGTTCGTTGGCGTATGCTTTTTCCGCCAAAAAATAGTGATCAATAACAGCGCTGGATAGATATTCTTTGAATCGCACATAGTAAGCTAAAATATGTTTGATTAATATGGGGAAGCTTTTTCCGTACAATATATTCCGGTAATAGTTTTCCTGAACATCATAACATAATTTGCCACCCCAGAAAAGTTTGTACATGAGGCATATCCAGATAAGCTCGTGCGTACTAAAAATAATGATTGATGGTTTTAATTGAACCAAAAGTTTCAGGCACTTAAGTGGGGCGAAAAGCCTCTTTAAACTCAATCGGTTAAAGCAGAATATGGGATGCCATATAATATTGGCTATAGGATTATTATTTTTTGATCGAAAGCCTATGATATTAACCTCATATTTCTTTGTTTGGCTCATCGAATAACCAATCTTCTCGTAGGTGCGAGAATCATCTACCGGCTTAAGAACAGAAGCTAGTACAACTTTGGTTTTACTCATTTAGTAATGATAAAAAATTTAGCTGATTAATGGATTTAAAAGAAATAGTGGAACGCGCTTGGGAAGACAGAACACTGCTTAAGCAAAAGGAAGCACAAATAGCAATTAAAACCACCGTAGACGACTTGGATAAGGGTAAGGTACGTGTAGCTAAACCCACTAGTGAAGGCTGGGTGGTAAACGAATGGATAAAAAAAGCGGTGATACTTTATTTTCCGTTGATGAAAATGCGAACCATAGAAGTTGGACCGTTTGAATTTCATGATAAGATCGGTTTGAAACAAAATTACGAGAAGCTAGGAGTAAGAGTAGTACCTCACGCTATTGCCAGATATGGTTCATTCGTTAATAAAGGTGTGGTTATGATGCCTTCATATGTAAACATCGGAGCATATGTAGATTCCGGAACTATGGTAGACACTTGGGCTACCGTGGGTAGTTGTGCTCAAATCGGTAAGGATGTTCACCTCAGTGGTGGAGTAGGTATTGGCGGGGTACTTGAGCCAGTCCAGGCAGCTCCAGTAATTATTGAAGACGGTGCATTTATTGGCTCCAGATGTATCGTAGTAGAGGGTGTAAGAATAGGTAAAGAAGCGGTTTTAGGGGCCAATGTTGTGCTTACCGCGAGTTCGAAAATCATCGATGTAACAGAAGAGGAACCGAAAGAATTAAAAGGATATGTTCCTGAACGTTCTGTAGTAATTCCGGGTTCTACTACTAAATCATTTAAAGCAGGAGATTTTCAAGTACCGTGTGCATTAATCATCGGCAAGCGTAAAGAAAGTACGGATAAGAAAACCTCTCTAAATGATGCTCTGCGCGAAAATGATGTAGCGGTTTAAACTGGCACTTACTTTGATGTTCTAAGTAGTATAAAGTTAAAATGGATATTGATATGGGCCGATTTTTTAGTTCGTTAGTCTTGATAATAACTTTAGCTTCATTTAAGGGCAGTGAGAAAGCTAACTACAAAACCATTGAGTATAGCTCGTTTGCCCGTGGTGAATATTTAGAATACAAAGTAAATTTTGGTTTTTTCAATATCGGCGAAGCCAAAATGATTATTGACGATAAATTCTACAGGATTAATAATAGAGAATGCTATAAGGTAGATGTTTACGGCAAAACAACGGGTATGGTGGATTGGGTGGCAAATGTGAATGACCACTGGGGAGCCTATGTAGATTCTTCGGCTTTGGTCCCGCATATATCTTATCGAAAGATTAGAGAAGGAAAATATAAAAAAGACGAAGTAGTCCGTTTCGATCATAAAGCCAACTTAATAGAGGCTAAAGTCAAGAATAAAAAAACCGGTGAATTTAAGGAACCAAAGGTATACGTAGCTCCTGAAGGCATCCGAGATATGTTGGCCGGCTTTCTTTACCTTAGAACTATTGATTTCGATCATATGAAAAAAGGTGATGTATTCAGAGTAAATAGTTTTTTTGAAGATGAGTTTTATGATCTGGATATACGCTATAAGGGAAGAGAAAAGGTGAAAACAAAGGCGGGTAAATTTATGGCCTTGAAGTTAGAGCCACTTATGCCTGAAAATGAATTATTCGATGGTGAAGATTCTATCTTAGTATGGATTTCAGATGATGGAAATAAGATTCCCCTTAAAATACAGGCAAAAATGTTTATTGGAAACACAGGGGTGGAACTTAAGAAATATTCGAATATTAAGAATCCAATGAATCGACTGAATTAAAATTTAAATTATGAATAACTGCTAATTAGATGAAACACCTTTCAATGCTATTACTATGGGTTTTAACCGTTGTTAGTGTTAATGCAGAGACCGTTTATTTTAAGTCCGAAGATAATCTGGATATAGCAGCAGAGTTATATCTATCTTCCGATCGTAAAGCACCTTTTATTATACTGTTTCATCAAGCCGGGTGGAGTAGGGGTGAGTACACCGAAATAGCGCCAGCACTAAATAAACTTGGATTCAACTGTTTGGCCGTTGATCTGAGATCAGGTGGAGAAGTGAATAGCGTTAAAAATATTACGAATCAAAATGCTGTAAGGGCCGCCAAAGAAACCAAATATGTTCATTCCATTCCTGATATGAAATCAGCTATTGAGTACGTATCTAAACAATACAAACCCGAAAAGCTGATTATATGGGGAAGCTCTTACTCATCGGCTTTGTCGCTTAAACTAGCAGGGGATATGAAAGACAAAATTTCAGCGGTTATCGCTTTTTCTCCGGGCGAATACTTTGTTTCACAAGGGAAACCACGTGACTTTATTACTTCCAGTGCAGTGAAGATCAGTCAGCCAGTTTTTGTTACCTCTGCCAGAGATGAAAAAAATAGCTGGTGGGGGATTTATGTGGCGATACCGTCTACTCAAAAAAGCTATTTTTTACCTGAAAGTGAGGGAAACCATGGTTCCAGAGCATTGTGGTCCAAATTTTCTGATTCTAAAGCATATTGGGTAGCCGTTACTAAATTTTTAAAATCAGTTTGAAATAATTTTAATTATCTTTGAATGGAGAGTGGCAGAAACATCTGACCACTCTTTTTATTTAATGCTATGAACAGGTTTCTTCCACTCATTATAATCACGGCACTTTTCTCCTGTAAAAACGAGAATTCAGAGCTAGGTGATAAATTTTTTGGTCAAGGTGAATACCAAAAAGCCATTAATGCCTATACAGAATATTTGAGGCTTCAGCCTAGAGATATCAAGACCATATATAATCGAGGACGGGCCTATGAAGAACTTGATCAATTCGAAAAAGCACTTGAAGATTTTAGAAGAGTAATAAAAGAAGATCCTCTTAACGTGAATGCTCACCTGAGTATAGCCAGTGACTATTACTATCGCCTAAAAGATTATGAGAACACCATTTTCTTTTCCGAGAAAGCGATCAAACTCGAAGAGAAAAATGTGTTAGCTCACACACTAAAGGGAAAGGCTTTTCAAAAGCTAGGTCAACTAAAAGAGGCGATGTCTTCTTATAATGATGCCATAAGTGTAGATGAAGAGTATGCTGATGCTTATTTAAGTAGAGGGTCTTTGAGAATTTATTTGAAACAAAGATCAAGAGCTTGCTCTGACTTTCAACTAGCCTCTTCTCTAGGTGCTGTACAGGCAAAAGAACTTATCGCTAAATATTGTAATTAATCTCTGCTTTAAGATAACTGTGCTTTGAGCTGGTTATTCTCTTCTTCTAGAACTTTTCTCTTCTTAACTCCATCGGTAATATCCAACACGAACTTATGTACTCTGGTTGGTTGGTCATTCTGATCTTTTAATACTGAATAAGCGCCGTATAAATACAGGCTATTACCTTCCTTATCCATCCGTTTAAATTCACCATGCTTAGCGACACCATTACCCAGCTCAATCCAGAATTTTTGATATTCGTCTGACGCTGCATAATTCGGATCCACGAATATTCTATGATGACTTCCTGGTAACTCTTCAGGTTCATATTTCATGAGTTTACAAAATGCCTCGTTGGCCTTTATAATATTACCTTTTAAGTCAAACTCAATAGAGCCAAGGCCACTTATATTGATAGCTTCAAGCATAGAGTTTGATTCTCTGGACTTTCGCTCCATTTCTTCTTGTGTAGCTGATAACTCTTCCATATTCTGCCTCATCTCTTCTTCCTGTGCTCGCATTTCTTCCGCCTGCTGTTGCGATTGTTCATAAAGTTCTTTGGTTTGAGCATTCACCTTCGCTGAGGTAATACTAGCGGCCATGTTTTCACATACTTTGTTCAGGAAATCTAATTCGTACTGATGGAAATCTCGAAATGAAGCTAATTCCAACACACCTTCGATAGATTGATCATTTTTGATGGGAATTATTACCAAGCTAGAGGGATTAGCCTCACCTAAGCCAGATGTAATGGTTACATAGTCATCAGGTATTTCTTTCAGATGGATCATATCACCTTCCAGAAAGCTTTGCCCGATCAGTCCTTGACCAATATCTATTTTTTTTTCATTGAATTTTTTACGATCGTACGCATAGCAACCCATCAGCTCTAACCATTTATCATCATCACTACCCATAAGAATGAATATACCGCCCTGATTAATATTCAGGTATTTGACCAGGTAAGATACCACACCGTAACTGAGTTCCTCAAGATTTTCTCCGTGGTTTCTGATGATTTCGCCTACCTCGGCTATACCTACGTTATTGAATTTTTCCTGGCTTTCTCGCTCAGCGCTACTTTTTAAATTATCGCGCATTTCTTCCAAGGCAGCACCTAATTTATCACCTTCTATTCTATTATACTCCGTTTCGAACTCTCCTCTGGCTATTTCATTTGCAAAATCGATATTATGTGTCATGCTATTCTCACTCATTCTGAGCTTTATAATATTTTCAGCGTTTGCTACTGTAGTTTGTTCCAGGTTATGGGCATAAGTGGCTGCCAAGGCTACACCAAGCGCATATAGTCCTGCATGGAAGAGAAAAGTTTGAAAATCCATGTAATCTAACTGCGTAAAATAGATCTGTTGGTAGGATTCGTTGCTATTGGTGAAGCCTAGGTATTGAATATAAGCGAACGCAGAATGATGCACGACAACAAATAGAAGCGCGGGTAGAAACACGTATTTATTCTGATAGGTGATAAAGGCTATTATGGCTATAAATGCCGTGAAATGCATTTCAAATAATCCATGCATTTGATAAATGAATTGTGCCATAAATAGAACTGCCACCAAGCTACCGACATAGTGATGAACCGTAGCTCCCTTAAACATCCACTTTGTGCCGAAGTACAGGATAAGGTTTAACACCCCTACTCCTAAGCCTACCATGAAGGTATCATAAAAGAATGATAGGCCTATTCCAAATAAGAAGTACCCAAAGAGTAGTGTTTCAACTACTTGGTCAGATTTTTGGTAAATTTTTTGAAAAAAAGGTCGGAGTTGTTCTTTTGAGGCCATGCTTATTAAAATAAATTAAACAACGATTTTTGCTTGCTCTCTTGGTTTGGAAGTTCACACCCATAAGCTAAAGTAGCCACCTCTGGAAAAATGGGTAACTTTTCATTATCAATTAAGGCCTTAATAGCCATTTCCGCGAATTTGGTGTTCTTGGTTAAACAGAATCTGGCTTTATTATAATTGCCTTTATAGAATAGCTGATTTTCGGTAAGTAGTACGGCTTGGGGGGTGCTGTAAACGCCAAGAGAACCCGCAATTATTCCGTCATGATCAATTATAGTTGTAATTCCCAGATCATATTTTTTTTTGAAAGCTTCAATTTCTGATTCGTCATCAGAAGGTGTGCTAATGACTGCAATAAATTTAACACGATCCGAAAATCGATGAACCAGTGATTGAAATTCTTTGATATTAAACCTTGAACACGGGCAGTCATAATTGTAAAAGTGAATAAAGGTGTTTCCTGCGATCTCAAACGGCAGCGAAGTTTTATCTATTGAATCACCTGCATTGAGTTGGATTAACTCATTGGGTTTTGGGGTCGGAAGAGCGTACTGATATTCTTGATGCCAGAAAATACATCCAATACTAATAAGAACTGTTTTAATAAAAACAATGAATAATATTATTTTAGATTTCTGCACCACACTATAATATTAATAAAGT
>JBCCSU010000259.1:0-6715 GCA_039199635.1 Bacteroidota bacterium
AGAGCTTTGATCAAAATACCCCTCAATTGATTATGGAGGAAGAGGAATTGGAACTCATTAAAAATGAAGCGATCAATAGTTTAGAGGGAACCACTAAAAACGTATTTATATTGAGCCGGTATCAATCACTTTCTTATGATGAGATCAGTAAAACCTTAGGTATTTCTAAAGTTGCGGTAAAGAAGCAGATGATGAAAGCACTATTTAAGCTGAGGCAAAAGTTAAACCCGTATCTTGATATCGAGCTCATTCTTATATTGATAATATCATCTGCGAGCTAGCGCGTTACCACCTCAGCAACACTTAAACCACTCTTTTCTTTAGTCATTCTTGCTTAAACGATCCACCGATTGACAGGATTTAAGCCTTTTGTCATATTCTGGATACGAATATCTGCAGTAACTCATCACTTTAAAGAAATTTTTAGTTAAAAGGGGGTACCATCCACTAAAGTTTTAAGTCTTAACCATAATCTCAGCTTAAATGAAATATAATACTGACCAATTTCTAAGAAAACTTGCAACAGATGATGTTTCTGTCGAGGAACACGAGGCTTTTAAAAACTGGCTGATGCATTTACCACTCCGGCAGCAAAAGCAAATTCTAGATCGGTTTGAAATAATTTATTCACAAACCAACCAAAATAACATATTTAAATCACTGCCGCTACCTAACCTAAAAAGAAAGAATAGTCAAAAGCTAAAAAGGTATTATGGCATTGCTGCTGCCATATCTATCGTACTCTTATCCGCATTTACCATTCTATCTGTTTTGCAGTCACCGGAACAGATAGAATATCATACTTCCTCCGAAGGTAAGACGATGAAGTTAGAAGACGGAACGCAGGTAGAGCTTATGCCTAATAGTAGCTTAACGGTCTCCTTTACTAAAAATTCACGGCAAATAGAGCTGGCAGGTGAAGCACTGTTCCAGGTGGTAAGGGATGAAGACAGACCCATGAGAGTAACCACTGAAGGTGTAACTACCACGGTACTGGGCACCACATTTCGCATAAAGCAAATGGCTAAAGGGCTGCTTGTCAATTTAATAGAAGGTAGTATCTCGGTGAGTCATCAAGAAGTAGAGACGAAAATAGCACCTAGTCAACAATGGTACCTGAATCGCTCTACCGGTAAAAGCTTCACCTTTAATGCTAAAAACAAAGATTTCAAGGAAGTGCGATTTGAAAATGAGCCTTTAGAGAAAATTATAGCCTACCTGGAAATGCGCTATAATTTAGATTCGAGTCCTGACTTCTCTGAACTGAAAAAATGCCAAATATCAATCACCATAGGCGATATGCCGTTATCCACCTGTCTAGAGTTAATTGAATTTGCTACAGCCTTAAGCTTTAAAAGAAGTGGCAATCGGCTCGAAGTTTTTGGAACATGTAATTAATCTTTTAAAACCTCAAACTATGAAAAAAAACTACCCTGAGAGCAAAATAAAAAGAAAGGATAGTGGTCCCATTATTTTTCTTTTAGCACTAGTTTTTTTCACGATTGGGACCCATGTAAAAGCTCAAGAAACAGGACTGCTTCAAAAAACAATAGAACTCAGGAATCTTGAAATATCAGTGAATGATGTAATAGCTGAAGTAAGCCGTCAAACTGACTTGGAGTTTGCATACAACGCGAAGAGCCTTCAACAAACCAACAAGATTATATTCAATAGCCGCAAACAAAACGTACAAGATGTTCTCTCTGCACTTAATCGGCAGGCAGGTATTGAACATAAAATAGCTGGAGATCAAATTTCACTAATCAGAACCAATTCATCCCCAGAGCAAGAAATTAATAAAACCCAAACAGACCCCACTGTTATCGAAGGTACCGTCAGGGATCAAGAGTCCGGAGAAGTATTGATAGGTGTTACGGTGTTGATAGAGGGCACATCAAAAGGTACGGCCACCGATCTCGATGGTAAATACCGACTCATACTTCAACCAGGCGAAGAAAAAATAACGTTTTCCTATGTAGGTTATAAACCGCAGACCATTTCTGTCGGTAGCAGGTCTCAAATTGACGTTTATATGGAAGCTGATATCGCTTCATTACAAGAAGTGGTAGTTACTGCATTAGCTATTGAAAAGCCATTGGAGCGGCTAGGTTATGCTACGCAAAAAGTAGACGGTGCAGCGCTCAATAAAGCGCAGGAGCCCAACATAGTAGCTAATTTAACAGGCAAAGTAGCTGGTTTAACCGTTTTCAACTCTACAGATTTTTTCGATAATAATGCATTTCAACTCAGAGGTCAAACTCCGTTGATCGTAATCGATGGTGTTCCAAATACCTCCACTAATTTATGGGAGTTGAATTCTAACGATGTAGAATCCATAGATGTGTTGAAAGGTGCTCCCGCCTCCGCTTTGTATGGCTCTTTGGGAAGAGACGGAGCGATTATGATCACCACCAAAAGAGGTGGCGGAAAAGAAGGATTACAATTTGAGTTTACTTCCAACACCATGGTTGCCTTTGACTTCCTGCGTATTCCGGAAACGCAGGCTACTTACGGGTCGGGGCGATTAGGGCAGTACAGGTATGTAGACGGGACGGGCGCAGGCCCGGAAGGGTCAGGCTTCAGTTGGGGTCCGAGATTAAACGAACCGGATCCAACTACAGAAAGCGGATTCGTTGAATTGGTACAATACAATAGTCCCCGGGATCCTTCAACAGGTGAATTAGTGCCTCTACCCTGGATCAGCAGAGGTGAAAACAACCTGGAAAACTTCTTCAGAAATGGTGTAATCAGTAACCATACCCTCGCCGTAACCGCTGGAAATACGGAAAGAAACGTTAGGGTATCTGCTAGTCATAAACTGCAAACTGGCATAGTACCTAGCACCAGTTTAGGATCTACCAATTTTAGTGTGGCTGGAAAATATACTTTTAAAAAATTATCTGTAGACGCTTCACTTAATTACAACAAACAGGAATCCGATAATATTCCTGAAGTGGCATGGAGTTCACAGAGTTTCATTTACAACCTTGCGCTCTGGATGGGGGCCAACGTAGACGTTAACGACCTTCAAGACTACTGGATAGAAGGACAAGAAGGATTCCAACAAAGGCATTATAGCACGAGTTTTTATAATAACCCATACTTCCTGGCCAATGAATTTAGCCGTGGTTATTATAGGGATGTTACCTACGGCCAGGTTCTACTTTCCTATGACATTACCGATGATCTTTCGGTAAGTATGAGAAATGGCATAAACTATTTTTCACTGAATAGAACCAGACAAGAGCCAATCAGTTTTGTCAGGGATTTCAATCGAACAGATGGAAATTTCCGACAGACGAACGATACCGATTTCACCTTGAATACCGATCTTTTCGTGAACTACTCTAAAACCATTAATGAAAATTTTAACATTCAGTCTACAGTAGGTTTATCCAATAATTATAGAAATGCACGAACTGCGAATGTAAGTACCAACGGACTTAATGTTCCAGGCTTTTACAACATAAGTAACTCCAGAAATGCGTTGGCGGGCTTTAATTCTTTTCGAGAGTCCAGAATTAGCTCAGCATATGCCACTGTCGATTTCGGAATCTTAAATTCCATTTTTATAGGAGTCACGGGTAGGAACGACTGGGTATCTACCCTGCCTGTTGAAAATAATTCCTTTTTCTATCCCTCGGTTTCTTTGAGCTACGTGGCCAGTAATATGTTTGATCTACCTGATCTTATTTCAAACTTGAGGATAAGAGGTAGCTGGGCTGAGGTTTCCAATGGTAGTTTTGGAGGTACTTATAGTCATATCCCAACGTATAACAGTGGCACAAACTGGCAAAATAATGCTTCTCTCTTTTTTCCTGACGAACTAATAAGTCCTGATTTACAACCTGAAACCTCATCCGCTTTTGAGACCGGAGTCGCCATTGGGCTGTTAGACAATAGGCTTACCATCGATGCTAACTACATTTATACGTTGGACTACAACAATATAACAGAGGTTGATATTTCAACAGCTTCAGGATATGATTCGCGCCTAATAAATGCCAACGAATTTGAAAGAAAAGGCTTCGAGTTGGTGCTTACGGGTAGCCCTATTAAAACATCACAATTCCAGTGGAATATTACCGGTAATTTAAGCCAATACAGAACCTACATTAAAACCATTGATATTGGTGATAATATCAATCAAAAAAGAGAAGGTGATCGTGATGATATGGTGTTCAGAACAGTCTGGCTTGAAACACCGGACGGCAGGCCGATTATTGGAGATAATGGCATTAATATTAGGGATCCTTTCAACCGACATATTGGTTATTCTGACCCCGATTACGTTTTTGGCTTTTTAAACAACCTTAATTACAAGAACTTCTCTCTATTTATTGGTATCGATGGCCGTATAGGTGGCATCATGGAAAGTAAAACCCTCCGCAATATGTGGTGGTCAGGTGTTCACCCGGAATCAGTTAATGAGTTTAGAGCAGCTTCGGTCAGAGGAGTGAGCAACTATGTAGCAGATGGCGTAGTGGTAGTAGAAGGATCTGTTGATTACGATACGGAGGGGAATATCATCCGCGATACACGCTCATACGAGCCGAACACGCAAGCTGTAAACTACGAAACCTATATGACTACCTACCATTCAAGGTCATACGGCAACCATTTTTACGATGAAACCTTTGTCAAGTTGCGTGAGCTTACCCTTAGCTACAATTTCCCAAATAAACTGCTGGACCGAACATTCTTGAATGCCGCTACGGTGTCATTGATCGGCAGGAATTTAGCCATTATTTCAGCGATTGATTACCTGGATCCGGATTCAGGAAGCGATCAGGATATGCAAACCCCTTCCATGAGGAATATAGGTTTTCACGTGGATGTTAAATTTTAATCTTTTGATGAAATGAAAAAGCTCTCTACAATATTCGCCATCGCTTTACTTGTTTTTATCACTAATTGTCAGGATTTCGAAGAATTTCAAACTGATCCTAATAGTACTACCAGGGCGAACCCCGGGTTACTTTTGACCAATATTGAAATAAATGCCTTCGGATCAATTAATCTGAACGCGGCCATGGCGTGTAGGTATCTGGTGAATGTGAACCTGGTAAACGATTTTCAGTACTATGGCTGGGACAGGGCTGGATTTGGAGTTTCAGATGGATCCACGCAAACTCTTTATCACCTACTTAGACAAGTCGATAAAATGGAAGAAGAGGCGCTGAGGTTAGATGATGAAAACTATCAGGTCTTAGCTAACTTCTTTCGAGCCTACACCTACGAACAGATCACGCGGCAGTTTGGAGACATCCCGTTTTCAGCGTCCATACAAGCAGAAGAAGGAGTGATAACACCCGCTTATGATGAGCAGAAAAACGTGTATTTAGGTATTCTAAGTTTATTGGAAGAAGCTAATGAATTAATAGATCCAAATTCGGAGGCTATAAGCGGAGATGTCGTTTACAATGGCGACCTATCTAAGTGGCAAAAACTAATAAACTCCTATCGGCTTCGTGTACTGATGAGTCTCTCACTAAAAGAAAATGATCCCGATTTGAATTTGGCTACCTCGTTTAATGAGATATTTACTAATCCCACCCGATATCCGATCATGGAATCAGTGGAGGATAATTGCCAGTTTACTTACTCGGAAGAAACCGGTAATACCTATCCTTTTTGGAGAAGCGCAGCCATTACTACCTCCTATATTTTTGAAGAATCCTTTGTAGATCGACTAAAAGAATTCGAAGATCCGCGGCTGTTTGTTATGGCTGATCCTGAAGACATTGCCTCGGGAATGGATGAGTTAAACTTTGATAGCTACAATGGCTTTAACGGGAGTGCACCGTTTAATGAAAATACCACCCGGTTAGGCCTAGGTGAAGGTTCTCCACTCGATGAACGATACATAGAAGATTCAGAAGCAGAGCCCAACTTAGCCCTAGGTTACTCAGAACTCAGCTTTACGTTAGCAGAGGCGGCCAATAGAGGTTGGATCAGCGCTAACGCCGAAGATTTTTACACCGAGGGAATCAAGGCTTCGATGCAATTTTACAATATTGATCAAACCGCAGTAGATACCTACCTGGCACAAGCTGAACTACAATACAATCCCACCAACGGCCTGGAACAGATACTCACTCAAAAGTACCTGGCAATGTTTTTAAATTCAGGATGGGAGCCTTTTTATAACAACAGAAGAACCGGAATTCCTGAATTTGATATTAGCGGTGGCGGTACCTTAAACCAAGGTAGAGTTCCTAAACGGTGGATGTATCCGATCTCGGAAATCAATTTGAACCAGGAGAACCTTGAAGCGGCTATCCGACGGCAATATCCCGAAGGCGATAATATTAACGGTGTTATGTGGTCCATAGATCCTCAGTAGTATGCTCAAAAGAAAAATTTTAATCTTTTTACTATTTACAGGCGCATTAACGGCCAACGCGCAGGCTTCCAAAATTTGCACTTTTAATATTCGCTTTGAAAATCCTAATGACGGTATTCATCAATGGGAGAATAGAAAAGAAAGTGTTATCAATTTTATCAAGGTTGAAGATATCGATGTTGTGGGGATGCAAGAGGTATTACAAAGCCAAATTCAATATCTCGAAACGAATCTACCCCATTACCAAAGAATAGGTGTAGGACGCGATGATGGTCATGCTAAAGGTGAATACTCCCCTATATTTTATAAAAAAAGTAAATATCAATTATTGGATAGTGGTACATTTTGGTTGTCCACCGACCGAACCAA
>JBCCSU010000260.1:0-6707 GCA_039199635.1 Bacteroidota bacterium
AGAGATTATTTCACTAGGTATTCGTTTAGAGAATGCTCAAAAATAAATAGCTTGTTAATAACCATTTGCGATTGTCACAAGTACGACTAACTTTAGTATCTGGATAAATACCCATGAGAATTATTATAGCTGGCGCAGGGGATGTTGGTTTTCATTTGGCTAAATTACTAGCCTACGAAGCGCAGGATATCATTCTTATTGATAGTGATGCTGCCACGTTAAAATTAGCTTCGCAATATTTAGATGTAGGAACTATTAAAGGAAGTTCCACCTCCTATAAAATACTGGATGAGGCGGATGTCCAAAATGCAGATTTGCTCATCGCGGTCACGTCCTCAGAGGAGACGAATCTAACCACAGCCATCATTGGAAAGCACCTGGGAGCTAAAAGAACAGTTGCTCGCATTGAAAATGTAGAGTACCTTCTTAACAAAGAGAAGCTTGACTTAAAAGAGCTAGGTATTGATGAGATCATTTCTCCAGAATCTTTAGCGGCCAAAGAGATTAAAAGGTTACTCAAAGAGATCGCACTGACAGATACCTTTGATTTTGACGAAGGCAGATTATCTCTGATTGGCGTTAACGTAGATGAAAAAAGCCCTATAGCCGGTAAAACACTTGCTGAAACTTCTCATTTGAACCCCGATTATAATTTCGTTACCGTAGCTATTCTTAGAAATAATGAAACTATCATTCCCAGAGGAGACACAGCCTTTTTAAAAGGTGATCATGCTTATTTTATTACTCAACCCGATGGCGTAGACCGGGTGCTTTCCCTTTCGGGGAAAACCAAACAGGGAGTGAAAAACATAATGATCCTGGGAGGTAGTAAAGTAGGATTCCACGCTGCTAAACGTCTTAGCCGTAAGTTTAACGTGAAGCTCATTGAACGCGATAAGGACAAGTGCTTTGAATTTGCTGATGAGCTGAAAAATGTCATGGTAATTAATGGAGATGGACGTGATGTAGAATTGCTCGAAGAAGAAGGTATACAGGAAATGGATGCTTTTATTGCCGTTACGGGAAATTCTGAGACAAATATTATTTCTTGTTTGGTAGCCAAAAATCATAATGTTAAAAAAACCGTATCACTGGTTGAAAATATAGACTATATTCATTTATCTCAGAATATTGGTGTTGATACTATGATCAATAAAAAGCTGATCGCAGCCAATTTTATCTTTAGATATATACGTCAGGGGGATGTCATTAATCTTACGAGTATTCATGGCGTAGATGCTGAAATTTTGGAGTTCATTGTAAAAGCAGAATCCAAAATAACAGAACAAATGATCAAGGATATGGAATTTCCTAAAGAAGCGGTGATAGGTGGAGTAGTGAGAAACGGAGTGGGGTACACGCCTATGGGAGACTTTCAGTTTAGACCGAAGGACCGGGTGGTAGTACTTTGCAGACCACAGTGTATTCACGCAGTGGAGAGTTATTTCATATAATGCGATTTAATCTCAAACTTATTGCTAATGTCCTTGGCTTGTTGCTATTTCTCAATGGCACTTTTATTTTGCTCTGCATCCCATTTTCTGTCTACTACCAGGAATCATGGTTGCCAATATTAGCAGCAGGACTTATCACCTCAAGTGTCGGGGCTGTATTATGGCTCACCACCAAAAAATATAAGAGCAAAGAACTAAAAAAGAAAGACGGATATCTCATCGTTACGTTGGGTTGGTTATTTATGTCCCTATTCGGTACGCTACCGTTTGTTTTATCGGGCACTATTCCGGTCTTCACAGATGCTTTCTTTGAGACCATATCAGGATTCACCACCACCGGAGCTACTATTTTAGTAGATATTGAAAGTGCTCCCAAGGGTATCCTTTTTTGGAGAAGTCTAACACAATGGATCGGTGGTATGGGCATAATTGTACTGGCCGTGGCCATTTTCCCGCTTTTAGGCATTGGAGGGATGCAGCTCTTTGTGGCCGAAGCCCCTGGAATAAGTCCTGATAAAATGAAACCTCGAATAAAGGATGTAGCTAAACGCCTGTGGTTCATTTATCTAGGTCTTACCCTGACCGAAACTATTCTGTTAATGGCCGGAGGTATGACTTTCTATGATGCGATTAACCATAGCCTTACCACTATGGCTACCGGTGGATTTTCTACGAAAAATGATAGCATTGCGCATTACGACTCTGCCTACCTACAATATGTCATAATAGTATTTATGTTTCTGGCCGGCACCAATTTCACCATTACCTATTATGGTCTGAAAGGTAGATTCAAAAAAGTATGGGCTAATGAGGAGTTTAGAATGTACTTCATTATAGTAAGTCTTCTGGCCATGGTGATTTCCTTTTTTGTTTTTGTGCGCGACTGGGCCGGCTTTGAAAAGTCTTTTCGAGATTCTTTGTTTCAAGTGGTATCTGTGGTCACGACTACAGGATATATAACTGCTGATTACACCACCTGGGCGCCCTTTGTCACTATTATCTTTTTTCTTTTAATGTTTCTGGGGGCATCCGCTGGATCTACTTCCGGTGGTATTAAAGTTGTACGGCATACATTGCTCTTCAAAAACAGCTTTTTAGAAATGAAACGGCAATTGCACCCTTCAGCAATCATTCCGGTACGACTTAATAATTCAGCGGTAAGCCGGGATATTTCCTATAATGTACTCGCCTTTGTTATGATCTATCTACTGACCTTTGGTGTTGGTATTTTCCTGATTTCATTTACCGGAGAAGAATTTGACACTACTTTAGGAGCAGTAGCCACGGCCTTAGGAAATATAGGCCCAGGACTTGGTGAGGTAGGTCCGGTTAATAATTTTGCTTCTATCACACCCTTCGGTAAATGGGTACTTTCGTTTTTAATGTTACTTGGGCGGTTAGAATTGTTTACTGTACTGATACTGTTCAATCCTAACTTTTGGAGAAAGTGTTAAAAAAAGCCATGCTGCAGGTAGCAACATGGCCGAATATATAAGATCTTCAAATATCTATTCTGTAAGGGTAACTGTTCTTTCCACTGTATTAAACGGACCAGCAACATTACTGCCAGCAGCATCTAATAACTCTAACTTAACTGTAACTTCCCCTAGCGGCAGACCTTCAACTTGATAAGGTGCCCACTCATTAATCATGAATTCTTCCCCATTGATGGTCGCCCTTACCTTATAACCATCTTCGGAAAGCGTAACATTCAGTAAATAAAAATCAAGTAAGAGTTTTTCGGTGTCCGCTCCTGAATAAGTACCCTTAGGGCGACTATAGAACATATGAGGTGCAGTAAAATCTACCTCTTCTACTTCTGCCGGGTTTCCTACGGTCACTTGTTTTACTACAAATGCGTTGGCATTTTTAACTGATTCATGATATGATCGGGAAAGAAAAGCTAAGATAACGTGGCTTCCCTCATCGAGACTTTTCTCAAACTGCGCATCATAATGTGCAGAATAAGGACCATTATCAACTATCAAGTGGATATGTTGCCCTTTTCCTGAGTTGGCAAGACCTTTAGTGGACGCATCAGAAGTCTGTGCTCCCAATTCATAATTTTCAACTTTAAAGTCAAAGGCTATCGCACCTGTATCTAAGGGGGTGTCACTTGGAAAATTCATAGTAAGAGACGCATCAGCGTACTCAGGCGAACCTGTTACTTTAGAAATGGTAATAGCCGATGGAGTATCCCGATCTTCGGCCGCAGCTTCTTCTGTAGATTCTTCTTGTTTCGGTGTAGAGCAAGCAAATATGCAGCAGCCTATTATCAAAATAAAGAACTGCCTGGTGTTGGTTTTAAAATCCATTACAAGTTGTTTTAGTTAAATTCCTAGTAAAGCTAATAAGCTTAGATCGGAAATAACAAAAAAGCCATCCGTTTAGTTAGCGGATGGCTTTTTAATTAACTGAGATTTTTTAACTATTCAATTTTCTTTTTATCTAGATCAACCACTATGGGCGAAGCGATAAATACCGATGAATAAGTCCCTACCAGAACACCTACCAAAAGGGCATATGAAAACCCTCGTAAAACCTCACCTCCAAAAATAAAGAGAATCAACACTACGATAAGAGTAGTAGCCGAAGTTATCAGCGTTCGGTTTAATGTGCCGTTAATAGCCGTATTAAATACCTGCTGACGATCACTGCTCGTTCCTAGATTTAAAAACTCTCTTATCCTATCAAATACCACTACGGTATCATTAATTGAATAACCAATTATGGTGAGCAGGGCTGCTACAAAAACCTGATCTACTTCATACTTAATACCTAATAAACCTGCAATAGCAAAAGCAGACACCACAAATGCGGTATCGTGTACTAGGGCAATAATAGCTCCGGTACTAAATTGCCATTTCCTAAATCGGATCAAGATGTACAAGAAAATAATCACGATAGCGAAAATACCTGCCTCATAAGATGACTTTTCTATATCATCAGCAATGGTAGGGCCTACTTTTGACGAGCCGGAAATAATAAAGCGACTTTCATCTAATTGGGCATCGTTTTCAGTGTACTTCAGACCAGTAAAGCCTTCCAGTCCTGAAACTAAGGCACTTTTTACCTTTTCATCTGCCTCATCTGATTCATCATCAATAAGGTAAGAGGTAGTCACCTTAACAATGTTATTACCACCGAAATTTTTAACCTCTGTACCCGAATTTTCAAAAGTACTCGTCAACGCCAGCTTCATTTCAGTAGCTTCCACCGGATCCTGGAAGTTAACAATGTATGAGCGACCACCTTTGAAATCAACGCCAAGATTCAACCCTTGAATAGCTGTTAAGGCAAGTCCCACGGTAATGAAAATAATAGAAAAGAGATAAGCTATTCTTCGTTTACCCATAAAATCTATCCCCAAGCTAGAAAGCAAGCCTGCCGAAAGTGGAGTTTTGAAAGATACCTTACTTTCATCTCCTTTTCTGGTCATCCATTCTACAACCACCCGAGTAATATAAACTGCGGAGAAAAACGAGCAGAAAATACCTATGATTAAGGTGATAGCGAATCCTTTTATAGGCCCTTGTCCTAAAATATAGAGAATGAAGGCCGTAAGTAAAGTGGTCAAATTCGCATCCACAATAGAACTAAAAGCTTTCTTATAACCCGTAGTGATAGCCTCTCTTAATTTGATGCCATTCCTCATCTCTTCCCTAATTCTTTCAAAGATCAGAACGTTCGCATCGATGGACATACCAATGGTCAATACAATACCAGCTATACCAGGAAGCGTTAATGCGCCATTTAACTGCGCCAGAATTCCGAGAATAAAAAAGATGTTAAATACTAGGGCTATGTTAGCCACGAAACCGCCCTTCGCATAATAGGCGATCATAAATAGCACCACTACTACCAAACCCGACAGAATTGAAATAATGCCCTGGCTTCTTGCTAATTGACCAAGCGTAGGACCTACTATGGCCTCCTCCACAATACGAGTGGGGGCAGGCAAAGAACCTGCCTTCAGAATATTGGCTAAATCCTTAGCTTCATCAACCGTGAAATTTCCCGAAATAGATGAATTGCCATTTGGAATTTCTCCATTCACATAAGGCGCAGAATAGACTAAATTATCTAGAACAATGGCTATGCGACCTTGTGGATTTTTACTGGCTGCTTCCCGGGTCATTTTAGCCCATACCCGAGTACCGAGTGCATTCATTTGCATACTCACCGCAGGCCTTGCGTATTCGTCCAGATCTTGGCGAGCATCAGTAATCACCTCTCCCGTTAGTTGAGCGTTACCTCCTCTGCCTACACGTACAAAATAAAGCTGTAATAGCTCTTCACCCGTTTGCTCATTTACTGTAGCCTTAACTTCCCAAACGGGCTTTATTGTACGGGGTAGCAAAGCTTTTACATCGTCTCGGCGAATGATCTTGCCAATTTCAGCCGTATCGCTTACATTATAAACAAGTGCCCCTTGAGAGCGGGTTAAGGCCAAAAGTGGGGAGAATTGTGAATTAACAAGAGAATCTAGTTGAGACTGCGTCTCAGTAGCACTGTCTTGCTCACTTAAAGCGTTGTCCAAATTAGTATCTAGTCCTGTAGAATCTTCTGCAGTATCGCTACTCAATAGCTCTCCAAGACTTTCAGAAGTTGTATTTTCAGCACCGGCCTCGGAGCTAACGCTGTCTAAGTTTAATGACCGAGCTGCTTGCTGTTCTTTGACCAACATGTCGTTAATGGCCAGTAATGAGCTATTGTATTCCTGTATCTCAGCAACTTCCCAAAACTCCAGCTTTGCCACGCCTTGTAGTAATTTTCTAACTCGCTCAGGATTATCCGCTCCGGGGATCTCAATTTGTATTCTTCCGGTGCCTGGAAGTTTTTGAATATTAGGCTGAGAGGTTCCAAATTGATCAATACGGGTTCTAAGGATAATAAATGACCTATCAATGGCATCTTCAATCTCTTGATTGATTATTTCCATCACGTCTGAATCCGCATCACCTCTGCTAATCCTACCGCGGTTAGCAGCGGTAGCAAAAATATCTGCCAGTGGTTTGTTTGAAGTCTCCTGATAGGATTCATAAAATAGATCTCCAAACGTGGCCTGGCTGCTTTTTTGTTTGTCACGAGCCAAAGCGATTGCTTTATTAAAAGCAGGATCCTCACTGTTTCCACTTAATCCTTTAAGGATATCTACCGGTGAGACTTCAAGCGTAACGTGCATACCTCCTTGAAGGTCAAGACCGAGGTTTAATTCGGTATCTTTTACTTCTTTGTAGGTGTATTCCGCTC
>JBCCSU010000261.1:0-6644 GCA_039199635.1 Bacteroidota bacterium
ACGAAAAGAAAAGGAAACGTTACTTACACCCCCACTTACATGTGCACCGGGAAGGTTTTGCCTTATCCACTGAGTAGCCTTGAAAAAATCAATGGCATTTGTACGGTGCTCTTCCATACCCGTGGCCACCGGAAATATATTTGGATCAAAAATGATATCACTGGGGTTAAACCGTACCTGGTCAACCAGAACTTTATACGACCGCTCGCAGATTTCGATCCTACGTTCATAAGTATCGGCTTGCCCCTCCTCATCAAACGCCATAACTACAACAGCCGCACCATATCGTTTAATAATTTTTGCTTGCCTGATAAATTCCTCTTCTCCGGCCTTCAAGCTAATGGAATTAACGATCCCTTTACCCTGCAAGCATTTCAGGCCAGCTTCGATAATCTCCCATTTTGAGGAATCTACCATAACCGGAATTCTGGAAATGTCCGGTTCCGATGCCATTAGGTTAAGAAAGTCTACCATGGCCTTTACGCCATCAAGCATACCTTCATCCATATTTACATCTATCACCTGGGCACCACCTTCCACCTGCTCACGAGCTACATCCAGGGCTTCTTCGAAACTTCCTTCTTTGATCAATCGTAGAAATTTGCGCGATCCTGTTACATTAGTTCGTTCTCCCACATTTACAAAGTTGGTCTCCGGAGTCACCACTAGGGGCTCCAACCCACTCAATCTCATGTATGCACTTGTCCTATTCGTCATTCCCATTATTTATCAGTCGCCACCATTACCACTAAAACCTATTTATCACCCATAAAAAAAGCTCTCCTGATAAATCAGGAGAGCTTATTGTAATGCTTTATCTGACTTATCTGTCTCCTTCAAAAGGAGTTGGATTTAGCACCTTTCACAATCCTGATAATAATCAGTAAGGATGGTTGCTAAGGCTTCAAAGGGCCATTTCCCTCCACCTTTCATGATAAGAAAATTGGTTAAAGAACTTTTGTGTGAAGATAATTGATAAAACGGAATGTTGTATAGTAAAAACTAAAAGCTTCGAGAGAATTAATAGTAATTTCAATAAAAACTCACATGAAGGCATTTTTAAACCCCTGAAATACAAGGATTTGAGCTGCTTTCAATTTCAGCCGTCCACTGTTATCCTGAATTAACGAGGTCCCGACAGATCGGGATGAGGCCTGGCTTAGAAAGAAAGCTTCACTCGGTATCGTTTTTAATGTTAGGTTTAAAAACATATCCCCCATGTGAGTATACCAAAGTTAAGTGAATTATGTTCTTTTTGAGCTTAAAAACCGAAATTTCAAATACTTTATATCATGCCCCTCTGCACTAAATTTCTCTTCGTATTTAGTCCTGATCTCATGACACTCAGCTCTAAACTCTGAGTGATATAAATCATAAGTATACTCCAGGTCCGCAATATCTTTTCGAGTTTTTAAAACTTCTAACGAATAGTCAAACAAGCCGGTATTGTCCGTTTTTAGCCTTAACCAACCGTTTCTATTTAAAATTTTTTTATAGAGGTCAAAATAGCGAGTATGGGTAACTCTTCGCTTTTCATCACGATCTTTTGGGCGAGGGTCGGGAAAAGTAATCCATATTTCATTCACTTCGCCATTCTCGAAGAAATGTTCTAACTCTAGCAGGTGAGTTCGAAGAAAAGCCACGTTATCAAGACCTTCTTCCAATGCAATGCCTGCTCCCTTCCAAATCCGATCTCCTTTGATATCAATACCGATAAAGTTACGTTCGGGAAATTTCCTGGCTAATCCAATAGTATATTCTCCTTTACCGCAGGCGAGTTCCAAAGTAATCGGCTGCTCATTCTGAAAATGTTTGTTCCAATTACCTTTTACCGTCTCAAAAAGTGGTTTGCCCTTTTCGATTACATTGTGACGTGACATGTTTTCGGCAAACCTTTTAAGCTTTCCCCTGGCCATGATGCAAGACTACAAAAGCTATACGTTACACTAAAAGAGTTTTAATTGTTTTTAGTCAAAGAAGGCAAGGCCTAAACTTCAAAAGTCTAGCCCTATTAACAGGGGATATATGAAAATTTACTTATTTGATTTATGAATAAAGGATAAACGCCCTTAGGTGCTACAGGTTCTCCAACTCTGCCACCACAAAGGTGCTGCCGCCAATAAAAATCATGTCTTTGGGTAGGGCCAGGTCTTTAGCACTACTTACAGCTTCGTTAACATTGGGCACAATATGACCCTTCAAACCTATAGGATAAGCTTCTTTGGCCAATTGCTCTGCCGACATAGCACGAGGAATGCTCGGCTGGCAAAACAAATACGTAGCTGATTTAGGCAAGAGTTCGAGAACCTTTTGAGATTCCTTATCCTTTACCATACCCCAAACAATAAACAAATGGTCAAATTCTTCTTTGCTTAACTGTGTAATGATTTGAGATACGCCAGCTTCATTGTGCCCAACATCACAAATAATCTTAGGGTTTTCACTCATCACTTGCCATCTACCGTTTAAGCCAGTATTGGAGATAACATTTTCAAGACCTGTCAAAACGTTATTTTCGGTTATGGTAAAACCTCGACCTTTGAGAACATCTAAAGTTTTTAATACTCCGGGTATATTACGCTTTTGGTAGTATCCTTTCAGATCTGGGTTAACTACCATTAGTAATTCGCCATTCTGATAGACTTCATGACTATCCGGAGATAGATTCAAATCGAATTCCTCTTCTGCGAAATAAATTTCAGATTGATGCTCCAAGGCCTTTTTAACAAACACCTCCACCACTTCAGGTTGCTTTTCACTGATTACTACTGGAACGTGATCTTTTATGATGCCTGCTTTTTCACCTGCTATTTTTTCAAGGGTATCGCCAAGCCATTGAGCGTGATCCATAGAGATATTTGTAATCAAGCTCACCTCTGGTAGAATAACGTTGGTAGAATCTAGTCGTCCTCCCATGCCCACTTCTACCACCGCTATATCTACCTGATGGTGCGCAAAATAATCGAAAGCCATGGCTACCGTAATTTCAAAAAATGACGGAGCCAATTTGTCTATAAAGGGCTTAATCCTTTCTACAAAGTCGACTACAAAGGATGGATCGACTGAATCCCCATTAATCCGTATCCGTTCGGAAAAATCTTTAAGATGCGGTGAGGTATAAAGCCCTGTTTTATAACCTGCTTGCTGCAATACCGAAGCTAACATATGTGACGAACTGCCTTTGCCATTGGTACCAGCCACATGGATCGATTTAAACTGATGTTGTGGAAAATTAAGCGCTTCGCAAAGTTTAATCGTATTTGTCAAATCCTTTTTGAAAGCGCTATTCCCCACCCGTTGAAACATGGGAAGCTGACTATATAAGTATTCTACGGTTTTTTGATATGCTTTCAACGATGAACTATTTAGAGGCAAATATGTGTAAATCATTCTGTGATTTTGACAATCTTATTACCTTCATCGACTGAAAGTAATTCTATGAGACAAAATCTATTACGACAAGGTGCTGATGAACTCTCCTATGAAATAAGGGGTATAGTTAAAAAAGCTGAACAGCTGGAAAGTCTTGGCCATAAGATACACTGGGAAAACATTGGTGACCCAATACAGAAAAACCAGAAACTACCGGAATGGATGAAGTCTAAGATTGTAGAATTGCTGCATGATGACAAAAGCTATGGATATAGTCACTCGAAAGGTCTTTTAGGAACACGAGAGTATATTGCCCAACAGACTAATCAATTGAATGGCGTACAAATTAATGTAGAAGATGTTACCTTCTTCAATGGGCTCGGTGATGCCATTGCTAAAATGTACCAGTTTCTAACACCCACATCTAGGGTAATAGGCCCCTCTCCGGCATATTCTACACACTCTTCAGCAGAAGCCGCACATGCTAATTCACAACCGTTAACTTATAACCTTGATCCTTCAAATTCATGGTATCCTGATCTGGATGACCTCTACATGAAAGTGAAGTATAATTCAAGCATTGTAGGAATTTTGGTGATCAACCCTGATAATCCTACTGGAATGGTTTATCCAAGACCTATTTTAGAACGTATAGTTGCCATTGCACAAGAATTCAACCTGTTTCTTGTATTTGATGAGATCTATCAGAATATCATTTACAATGGCGCAACCACAGCATTAATGGCTGAAGTTATAGGTAACGTTCCGGGTATTTCATTAAAGGGTATTTCAAAAGAATTTCCCTGGCCAGGTGCCCGATGCGGTTGGGCTGAATACTACAACCGAAGTATAGATGCGGGCTTTGATAAACTTTGTCGTACGATCGATAATGCCAAAATGATCGAAGTAAGTTCTACTACCTTACCTCAACGTGCCATACCTGTGGTAATGCAGGATGAGCGATATCAGACGTTTCTTGAAGAGAGTAACACCAAAATAGGAACGCGAAGTAAACTGCTTCAGGAGCTATTCTCAGATATAAATGGGATTCAATTTAACCAGACCAATGGAGCATTCTATAATACTATCATTTTCAATAAGGGAGCATTAAATGACAACCAATCTTTAAAAACAGATGATAAGAAGATACAACGCTTACTTCAAGAATGGATAACTCCTCAAATGCCGCTTGACCAGCGGTTTGTGTATTACTTGTTAGCGGTAAAAAGAGTTTGTGTGGTTCCTATCTCGGGTTTTCGCCAGCGAATTATTAGGTTTCAGAATGACACTTCTGGAGGAAAATGAAGAGGAACAAAAGTTAATTTATAGCCGGATTAAAGAAGGTTTGGTAGAGTACTTAAATTCCGGTAATGCTTAGAAAATTCTAGTCTCCGAATTGAAATTCAAGTTAAAATATGGCTTTTTATACTGAATCTAACTCCCATTGATGTTTCTAACGAAAAGCTTGAAGGTCCACCGTTCATGATATCAAGTGTTAATGAACTATTTTCATAATACTTCCATTGATCGCGGCTCATGTAAAACCCATTTCCTTCTATTTCTCCCACAAGTACGTCAGATTGATCTATATAAAACTCTTCCTTATTGAAACATAGAGGAGCTGAACCGTCACAACAGCCTCCGCTTAAGTGAAAGATCAACTCCCCATACTTTTCTTTTAACTGCTGAATAATCGCTACGGCCTCAGCCGTAGCGACAAGTCTTTCTTTCATACTAAAAGAATCCTAAAGCATTTTTATCGTAAGATATTAGCATGTTTTTGGTCTGACGATAATGCGATAGCATCATTTTATGCGTTTCTCTGCCAATACCAGACTTTTTATAGCCACCAAAAGGTGCATGTGCCGGATAAAGGTGATAACAATTCACCCATACGCGACCGGCTTCAATCGCTCTGGAAATTTGATAAGCTTGATGCGAGTCCCGGGTCCATACACCCGCGCCCAGACCATACAACGTATCATTGGCGATAGCAAGTGCCTCTTCTTCATCTTTAAAAGAGGTAACACAAACTACAGGACCAAAGATCTCTTCCTGGAATACGCGCATCTTATTGTTTCCCTTAAGTATAGTAGGTTCAATATAATAACCTCCTTCTAAGCCTTCATTATAAGCAGCTTTCCCACCGGCTAATACCTCGCAACCCTCTTCTTTCCCGATTTCAATATAGTTCAGAATTTTTTCATATTGCTCATTAGAAGCCTGGGCTCCCATCATCGTGTTTGGATCTAACGGATGCCCTAATTTTATTTTTTCAACACGTTCTACTACGCGCTCCATAAAAGCATCGAAAATGCTCTCCTGTACTAGCATTCTTGAAGGGCATGTACATACCTCGCCCTGATTTAGTGCAAACATGGCAGCACCTTCAAGACACTTATCAAAAAACTCATCATCGGCCTCCATTATATTTTCGAAAAATACATTAGGAGATTTTCCACCTAATTCCAGCGTTACCGGAATAATATTTTTTGAAGCGTACTGCATGATTAGCTGTCCAGTAGTAGTTTCCCCTGTAAACGCTACTTTTTTAATTCTAGGACTACTCGCTAATGGCTTACCAGCCTCTACACCAAAGCCGTTAACGATGTTCAATACTCCGGCTGGTAAAATATCCTCAATAAGTTCTGCCAGTATTAAAATACCTACGGGTGTTTGCTCTGCCGGCTTGAGTACCACACAATTACCCGCTGCTAACGCCGGTGCCACTTTCCAGGCCGCCATAAGAATGGGGAAATTCCAGGGAATAATTTGCGCTACTACTCCTAGAGGTTCTTGAATATTCATAGAAAGTGTATTCGCATCTAATTCACTTGCTGTACCCTCTTCTGCCCTAATAACTCCGGCAAAATATCGAAAATGATCAATAGCTAAAGGCAGGTCGGCAGCTCTTGTTTCTCGAAGAGCTTTACCATTGTCCCAGGTTTCTGCTCTGGCCAGAACTTCCAGATTCTCTTCCATAATATCTGCAATTTTCAATAGCATGTTACTGCGTTCTGCTACTGAAACACTCTTCCAGCCTTCAAAGGCCTCCCAGGCTTTATCAAGAGCTAATTCAATATCTTCTTCTGTAGAACGTGGTATCTTGGTAAAGCTTTGGCCATCTACAGGCGAAGTATTTTCAAAGTAATCTCCCTTGACCGGGGCAACCCACTTTCCACCAATAAAATTTTCATATTGATTTTTGAAAATAGGTTTTTCAATGTCAGTTAATGTAGTTGTAAGTGATTCGCTCATTTGTAAAGTGTTTG
>JBCCSU010000262.1:0-6558 GCA_039199635.1 Bacteroidota bacterium
ATTGTTACTCCGTCAATAACATGGTTTCAAAATCGTGGTTTGTGCTTCCACCCATTATGGAATGGTATTATGCTTCGAAGAACCCCTACTATCAAAAATTACCCCGCTTCAAAGATGATTGTTTAGCGAGCTCGACCAACCTGGGCATTATTTACCCCCAACCTAATGCTAAACTCTTCATTCCCAGAGGTTTCAATGGTCAAAAACAGTCTTTGGTGTTTGAAGCAGCTTACAGTACTCCAAGCGCTCAGCTTTATTGGCACCTGGACGACCAGTTCCTAACCACCACGAAAAACAATCATCAAGTCCAGCTACAGCCTGATGTTGGCAAACACACACTCACTTTAGTGACGGAAAGAGGGGAAGTGCTGTACAGAAAATTTGAAGTGGTGAATTGAACTAAAGGTTAAAAGCTTGAGCAATTTTTTCTTTGGGTGAGTTTTGATAAAGATCTTCATGAAACTTACCAAGCTTTTCCAGTAACGTAATTAACTGCTTTTTCTCGTTTTCGCTGAGATCTCCAACAAGTAAGTCTGATAAAGAAAAGGACTGCTTCATTGCTGTCTCCAGGACCTGGTTACCTGTTTTAGTCAACCTAACGCGTTTTACGCGCTTATCATTTTTATCAGCCTGGTCCACCAATAGACCCGCTTTGGTCAGTCGTTTTAATGATTCGAAGCAACTGCTTTGTTCCATCATACTATCTTCCGCAATTTCCTTTTTTGTCGGGTTTTTATGCATTTGAATAAACCTCAGTGTTCCAAAGTCATGAAAATGCTGAATGGGTAAATCACGGAAAGCCAGCTTGGTCCATACTTCACCAAAAGCCATCATATGTCCCAATAAAAAACCAATCTTTACGTTGGTTGATACATTGAATTCATTGGGTATTTCTTCCGGGTTTGTTTTAGTCAACTCATTATTCAGCCAAAGCCCAAAATGACCTAAATTATTGCCTAAACCCTGTTCAGAATAGGTTTTCCAATACCCTAGCAACTTCAATATTTCGTCCATCATCAAAAATTACTAAAAAATAAGAGTAATAATAAAACATTATTGTTGTATTAATGTTCTAGTGTCTGATTAATAACAATGAAATGAAAAAATTACTACAATTCTGTTATTTATTTCTGCTTTCGGCAAACCTATTGGCTTATCAGGAAAATACAGGTAGTATATCCGGATATATCAAAGATGCTAAGACCGAAGAACCACTGATTGGTGCCACGGTTCAGCTGGTGGGGACCACTCAAGGGGCGGTAACTGATTTGGATGGATTCTATCAGATAAAAAATATAGTGCCCAAGACTTACGCTATAGAAGCCTCTTTTATTGGCTATAAGTCGGAGGTTACATACAATATTGTCGTAAGATCAGGAGGTAATCCTGATGTAAACTTCACCTTGCGCGAAGCGGCAGAGGAGCTAGAAGGCGTAGTGGTCACAGCTAATCCATTTGAGAAACTACAGGAAACACCTTTGTCAGTCCAAAAATTGTCCCAGGAGGAGATAGCTACATACCCTGGCGGAAATAATGACATAGCCAAGGTGGTCCAATCCTTACCGGGTGTCGGTGGATCTGTAGGTGGCTTTCGAAATGATGTAATCATACGCGGGGGTGCGCCTAATGAAAATGTCTATTACCTGGATGGGATTGAGATACCGAATATTAATCACTTTTCAACTCAGGGAAGTGCCGGTGGGCCGGTAGGGTTACTCAATGTTTCCTTTTTTGAAGGCGTAACACTTACAACCAGTTCTTTTGGTGCCCAGTATGATAATGTGCTATCCGGGGTACTTCAGTTTGATCAAAGAAATGGTAATAATCGAAATTATCAGACAAATGTCAGAATTAGTAGCAGTGAAACAGCGCTTACCTTAGAAGGCCCACTATTTAGAAAGGGTAAAGAGCAAAGTAACACCTCTTTTATAGTTTCAGCACGGCGCTCGTACCTTCAGCTTCTGTTTCAGGCCCTGGATCTGCCCTTTTTACCCGACTACTGGGATTACCAGTACAAATTCTCACATAAAATTGATGATTATAATGACTTGACGATAACCGGTGTCGGGTCTATTGATGACTTTTCAGTAAACGTCCCTGACGATTTTGATGAAGAGCAGCAGGCCACTCTTGATCAGCTTCCCATCATTAGGCAATGGAGTACCACGGCCGGTGTGAGCTGGAAAAGAAGGTTTAAGGATGGTAATGGTTTTATGACCACAGCCTTGAGTACTAACATTTTGAACAATGATTTCAAGCAGTTCGAGGAGCCAGCCGAAGAAACAGGCTTGTACCTGGCTAATGTATCGCAAGAGCAAGAAACAAAGCTGCGCTATAATTATACACGATTTCTTAAAGATTGGACTATCTCATCAGGGGTTGTGATCCAGAACGCAGATTATACTAACGACACGGAAGATATAGTGAACGGTTTTGAGTTTGATAACAGTATAAATTTCTGGTGGTACGGTCTATACGCACAGGCATCTCGAAGCTTTTTGAATGAACGCTTAGGAATATCAGGCGGGTTTCGTGTAGATGGCAACTCATTTACGGATAACGGTAATGATTTACTTAACACGTTTAGCCCCAGATTTTCTATTTCTTATCAATTGGATAATAAGGGTAAATGGACAGCTAACGCTTCTGTAGGTCGCTATTATAAGATACCGCCCTATACCATTCTTGGTTTTACCAATAATGACGGTTCATTCGCTAATCAAAATGCCGAATATATTGAAAGTGATCATTTCGTGGCAGGGGTCGAACATTTGCTGACTCCAACGACCCGGGTTACGCTTGAAGGGTTCTACAAGAAGTATGATAATTATCCTGTTTCACTGACCGATAGTGTTTCATTGGCCAATTTAGGGGGTGACTTTTCTGTACTTGGAAATGAACCTGTTGCCAGTGTAGGCCTGGGCCGTACTTACGGATTGGAATTTTTGATCCAGAAGAAGTTTACCCAACACTTTTATGGCATTCTCGCATATACCCTATACAAAAGTGAGTACACCGCATTTGACCGGGACAATTACATTTCTTCAACCTGGGACAATGGCACACTTTTGACCTTTACCGGGGGTTATAAGTTTGGCAATAACTGGGAAATCAGCGCCCGTGTAAGGTACCTCGGTGAAACCCCTTTTGCACCTGTGGATCAGGAAGCTACCTTGGCAAACTACCCGGCAATAATCAGAGACTATTCCAGGCAGGGGACGGTTAGACTGGATACATTTAACCAGACGGATCTGCGAATAGATAAGAAATGGAACTTAAAAGGCCTTACATTGGATGTATTTTTGGAATTCCAAAACGTATTCTCGCAGGAAACTCCCTCCGAACCACTTTTTGGTTTGGCAAGAGACGACAATGGTAACGAGTTACAACCTAGAACATTAACCGAAATACTGGACATTGATACAAGTTCTGTTTTACCGACTCTCGGTATTGTTATTGACTTCTAAATCAGCGAATGATTCGGTGTTTATCTTATAAGGTCATACGGTTTTAAACTTCCTGCAAGAAACTCATTTATGATTTTCTGTAGTTTTTCAGGTTGGTCTTCCATGATAAAGGCGTTAGTGTCCGTTACTGTTATCATTTGAATTTCATCACTTGCCGGCTTTGCCCCCAGCCAGCTAGAGTGGAAGAAGGAAGTCAAATAATTGTTGCTTGGGTTTGTAAGCGTTTCTTCCGTGAAGTCTGGTACGATTATTAGAGTTGGGACGCTCAAATTCTCATATTCAATGCTTATATCTGTGCAGTAGAACTCGCATAGATACCTGACCATTACCGGAATGGGCACGGAAGACATTTGCTCCCAATATTTCATTGCTTTTGTTGAATCCTGAGCAAATATTTCCGCCCTGAAATTACCATTGTCCCAGGTAGCTTTATCTACAGTTTTAAACCAACGTGGTGCCAGTACTTTTTCTATGTAATTTATTCTTTGCTGTAAACTGGCTGGTTCGTATGACGGATAATTGGCAGTATACTTGGCCATACCACTAATAATTACCATAGACCCCACTAATTCAGGATAATCTAATGCCAGGCGCATGGCAATAAAGCTGCTTTAGGTAAATGCGCTTACTAAAATTGGCCTTTCAAGTTTCTCACGTGTGATAAGGTTTTTTAGGCCTGTTAGTATTCCTCCGGACCAGTATAAATTACTAAAAACTCCATTTTCTGCTGGCATGGGGGGAGCCATGGTATTACCAAATCCCGGAAAAGTGACGGCGTAAATGGAATATTTATCTTTAAACCTATCGATGAAGCTTTCAAAGATGGTCCAGTCAAACCCCCAACCCGGAAGTAGAATCATACTTTCTTTTCCGGAACCAAACTTTTGTACATTTCCCAGTTCACCTAACCTTCCGGTTTCATAGTCTTTCGTATGAATAAGATTGTTGATTTGTCCATAGGAAGCGTACGATACACATAAAAAGAATAAAGCCAATGCCGATAATTTGAGTTTCATAGTCATTTTTTAAGATGTTTTCTGAAACTTACGCTGACTTAAAGGTCACTGCGTTTCACTCAGCTTAGTGGTACCTTTTTTATTCTATATTCGGTTGGCGTCATTCCCGTATTCTTCTTAAAGTTTCTTAGGAAGGAGGATTTGTTTGAGAAACCACTGTCAAGAGCTACATGAATAATTTTGGCGCTATCGTAATTTGGTGATGTAAGGAACTTCTTGGCCTCTTCGACTCTGTATTTATTTACAAAATCATAGAAGCTGGTATTCAAACTTGTTGAAAGCACCTGCGACAGGTTGTTTTTTGTGACTCCCAGATCTGTAGCAAGTTCTTCTAATGAAAGCTTATGCCGTATGAAAGGCCTCTCTTTTTCGAAAAATGCTATGAGGTCATGCTCAAGTTTTGCCAGTTCCTTACCGTCAAGTGCTGAAAACTCGTATTGAGGAATTCTTTTCTGTACCGAATTTATAATGTCAGGATAAGTATATGCTACATATCCCAGAGAATGGATTATCAGTACTTGACATATCAAGCTGAAATGAAGAGGAAGCATATCAGAATTAATGAAACTATCCGGCAGGAGCGCCAAAAGACCTGATATTGTAATATAAAAAATGAAGAAATAGCTTAAGTACTTGAGCCATGTTAGCTTTCTGATTTCATATCGCTTTTCAGGCTTGGATTGCTTTAATTTTAGAAAAGCAGAAAACACAAAGCCAATTGTAGAGGCGATGTAAATCAAATATCCTATAAAGTATATATTCCAGTCATTGTCGCCGGTTGAGGTCAGACTGTTTTCATAAACTTTGAGTTTGATTTCACTACTAAGCAGATAAAACGGCAGTAATATCAGAAATTCCATTATAAACGGTATGAGATGGGACAGATGCTTGGCAGCGAGAGGTTCATACGGTTCAAGATTATCCCTAACATAGTGATAGAACATCGGACCCAAGAGAAAAAGTAAAGGTAAAGAGGTGAAATAAAGGTGAGGAACATTCACCAAATAACCGCTCAAATAGATCACGTTTTCGACCAGGTAAAAAGTAAAAAATGCGATCATCAGAATTAGAAATAAGTTCTTTCGAACAGATCTCTTCTTTGACACCAGTAAAATCATCAAAAACACCCCATGGAAGGCGCTGAAAAGGTAGATGAGTTCAAGCAGTGAGAATTGAAACATGCACTTTAATCTCTTTTTGAAGTTACTAAATAAGATGAAACTTGACGTACCTCAGGTGAGATCACTGGTTAGCGGAGATGCCTATTTTGTCAATCCCATTATTAGGCCCTTGATTTATGAAATCTGAAGGTGAAAACGGAGCTATGTACATGCGAAATGATCTTGACGGATGCTATGGCCTGTATAGGGTTATTTTAAATGCAATAACTAAGTTTGATGCAATCATCAAAACAATGGAAAAAGGTAAGCTAAAGCAATATTTAGATCAAGCCTGGTCAATGCTTGAAGCCAATGAGCATGATGCACCAAATCATCCAATATTAATTACCAATGATCCGGATGAAATTAGAAAGTCGCTGGACCGCTCTTTACCTCTGAAGGAAGATGAATTCGGGAATGTGCTGGAAGCGTTTAGGGAACAGGTGTTGCCCTACATCAACCGAAATACTGATCCCAGATTTGGAGCCTATATTACAGGTAGTGGAAACAGGATGGCAGCTATTGCCGAGTTCATTAAAGCTTTTTATAATCAGAATGGTCTCAAATGGAATAACTCACCTATCTGTTCTGAGCTGGAGCAATTAGTGATAAAATGGGTGGCAGAATTTATTCATTTACCTGATCACAACAAAGGTATTCTCACCTCAGGTGGATCAATGTCTAATTTAATGGCGTTACATTTTGCTATTGCAGCCAAGTTTCCAAAACGTGAAATGATCGGCTTTTATGGCAATAAACCATTAACGGTCTATTGTTCAAATCAAACGCATTCCAGTATTGATCGTGCCATGGTGTTTTTGGGCCTTGGCCGTGGTCATCTCAGAAAAATTGATGTTATCGGAGATTACCGGATTGATGTTTCGAAACTGCGTGACACCATCAATAAAGACCTGG
>JBCCSU010000263.1:0-6542 GCA_039199635.1 Bacteroidota bacterium
AATATGTTACGTAATTATATAATAGTTGCTTTGCGGAATTTAATGAGACAGTCAGGCTACAGTCTTATTAACATTTCTGGTCTCGCCTTAGGTTTGGCAAGCTGTTTTTTGATCACTCTTTACATTCAGTTTGAAACCAGTTATGAGGTATTTCACAAAAAGGCCGATGATATTTATCGATATATCCCAAGATATAAAAGCGATGATGGTGAAGTGCGTATGCAAACATGGACACCGCCCGGTTTCGCACCGGCTATGGCCGATCACTTTGCAGAAATTGAAAAATTCACGCGCTTTGCAGTATTTGAAGAAGAGCCTTTGTTAAAAATAGGTGAAACTGTATTACCACCTGAGTATTTGGCACTGGGAGACCAGGCCTTCTTTGATATCTTTTCCATTCAGCTATTACGCGGAGCTTCTTCCGAGGTGCTTGCTAATCCGTTCTCCATAGTGATATCAGAAAATGTAGCAAATGATTTTTTTCCTGATGAAGATCCAGTGGGCAAAGTAATTAGATTCGATAATAGCCTGGATTTGACCATCACGGGTGTGTTTGAATCAATTCCTAATAATTCCCATTTGCAATTCTCCTACTTAGTGGCTTTCGAAACTTTGGGTTATGTAGTAGAAGCTAAATATGGCTACCCAAAAGATAAATTTCTCAGTGACCTGGACAGTTGGAATTACTCTGCCTACTTTTTGATGAACCCAGGTGTTAAGGCAAAACAACTGGAAAAAAGGATAGATGAGTATTTTACAACCTTAACAGGTAAGAACTACAATCCGGATGTTTTGGGTGACTGGTTGCAGCCTTTGGATGAGATCCATTTTACGGAAAATATACGTGGTGATGAGGCAACCGGAAATATCAATAATGTCAGAATATTCGCTGTCATCGCTATTTTTATTCTGGTAATTGCTTGTTTCAACTTTACCAATTTAGCCACGGCCAGAGCTACCAAAAGAATTAAAGAGGTAGGCGTACGGAAAGCTATGGGAGCGCAAAAGTTTCAGCTCATTTATCAATTTTTGGGGGAAACATTCTTACTCACATCGATTGCGCTGATTTTTTCTGTAATACTCATTGAGTTAACACTGCCTGTATTTAATAGTATCATGGGCTTATCATTACATACATCCTATTTTGATCATCACCTGAATATTTTGGTCTTGATAGGTATTGGTTCTTTAACAGGTATCATAGCAGGTGTTTACCCGGCTTTTTATCTCTCTTCGTTTAGGCCCTCTACTGTTTTGAAATCAGATGTTGGTAAATCGGCAAAATCAACACTGCGACAGGTGCTCATCGTTTCCCAGTTTTCAATTGCCGCCTTTTTGATCATTGGTTCTCTGATAGTGAGTGAGCAAACCAGTTACATGAACAGTAAATCATTAGGTTTTGATAAGGATAGAATAATCTATTTTTCCCCACCTACTTCCATTAGTAACAAAATGGAAGTATTTAAAAATAATCTTAAGCTAAACGGTTCTGTGTTAGAAGTAACACAGTCTAATGGTGTTCCAGGTTACACCAGCTCACACTGGACCTATAATATACCTGGTGTTGATAATAGCATGAATATTAATACTATGATAGTAGATTTTAACTTTCTTGACGCTTATGATATTGAAGTCATCGAGGGTAGGGGAATATCAACTGATTTTGCGGCAGACTCATCTCAGTCTTACATGATCAATGAAACAGCGGCAAGGTTACTATTTTTAGATGATCCCGTAGGCGCGGATATTCAGGTATTAAGCGGTGATTATACGATGGGGAAAGTGGTGGGGGTAGTAAAAGACTTTCATTATAAATCGCTGCATAAAGCCATAGAACCTTTAGTAATTCGATACGATCCTAGAAATGTCTGGACAGTTTCTATTAAATTTGATCAAAGCGATCTGCAAAATAATGTAGCACTGGTGGAACAGGAGTGGAAAAAAATTGCTCCTGAACATCCTTTTATTTTTAATTTTTTGGACGAGGATCTTAAAGAGTTGTACAGATCTGAGCAGAATGCAGGTAGCTTGATTACTACATTTTCCTTACTTGCTATAATCATCGCTTGTCTGGGGCTGTTTGGGCTTACCTCTTTTGTTACAGAGCAGAGAAAGAAGGAAATTGGTGTTAGAAAAGTACTCGGAGCTTCAGTAGCAAAAATTATTACGCTACTGGGTAAAGACTTTATTAAACTTGTGAGTGTAGCCTTTTTGATTAGTGTACCCCTAGCCTTTTGGGCCATGAATATTTGGCTAGAGGACTTCGCCTATAAAATTGAGGTAAGTCCTTTGTTCTTTATTTTCGCTGGCTTCATTCTTTTGAGTATTGCACTCGGTACAGTTAGTTATCAATCTTATAAAGCTGCAACTGCTAACCCTTCGCAAACCCTTAGAGAATAGCTGCCAGCATGAGAATAAAAGCACTATCTGATCGCCCTATTGTGCGATAGCAAAGAGGACGTCGATTTGAGATGCAACCTTTTTCTAAACATCCAGTTCAATACTTATTAGCTATATTTTTTACATTTATATAAAAAATAAAATGATTAACGTGCTTGTAAACTTCAGTAAGCTGTTTGCGCTATGAAAGGAACTTATTTGGGAGAGTTTGAGGAGATCATATTACTTACCGTGGCGGTGCTCAGGGAAGAGGCATATGGCAATGCCATATTGGAGGAGATAGAGTTACGTACTTCACGAAAAGTAAATTTGAGTGCTATTCATAGTTCATTACACCGACTCGAGAAAAAAGGATTCCTAAAGTCAAGGAAAGGAGAAGCAACGCCCGTAAGAGGTGGCAAGCGTAAAAAGTATTATGAGATCACACCATTTGGCGTGAGTGCTCTGGGAGATATAAAGCAGCTAAGAGAAGGGCTTTGGTCTTCTATTTCTCCTGAACTATTGAAAAAGTATATTTCATGATGGAGATACCTCCTAAATGGGTAGTAAAATTGCTATCGGCTATTTGTCCTCAACATTTGAGAGATGAGGTTGAGGGTGATTTTTTTGAACACTACGTTTATTTAAGAAAAAGTAAATCCAAAGGGTTGGCGGATAGAAAATCTTTTGGGTTTGTCCTCTATTCCGCCCCAAGTCTATTATTAAAAAGAAAATATCGTCTACCTAATACTATTGATATGTTTAAAAGTTACCTGATAGTAGCCATTAGAAACCTACGAAAACACTTAGCTTACAGCTTTCTAAATATTTTTGGACTTTCTATAAGTCTCACAGCTTGTTTGTTAATAGGTCTGTACGTTTACCACGAGCTAAGCTTTGATACTTTTCATAAAGACATTGAAAGGATACATCGGGTAAATTTAACGTTTATTACGCCACAAGAGTCAGAGAAAGTTTACGTGACCCCAACGGCTCTGCTGCCTACCTTAAAAAGAGAATTTAGTGAGGTGGCAGAAGGTACACGTCTCTATTATATTGGTGGCTTTAGTGCGGCTACTGTTCAAAAGGACAATGATGTAAATCAAGAAAAGCAGTTTTTTTATGCGGACAGTACTTTCTTTTCCGTGTTTGACTTTGAGTTGCTTACCGGCAATAAAGAAGAGTGCTTAAAGAAGCCGCGCTCTGTGGTATTATCTGAGGAAGTTGCCTTAGCGTACTTTGGCTCTACAGATATTTTAAATGAGACCTTAAAAGTGAATGGGTTTGATTACACCGTAACAGGAGTAACACAGAATGTACCAGATAACTCACACTTCCAATTTCGTTTCCTATCCAGTTTTTCTACACTTCGGCAGTCAAAACAAGAAACCTGGGGTAGTGCTAATTACGCTACCTACGTAAAGTTAACTGAGAACGCGAATAAAGTTGATGTAGAGGAAGAGCTAAAAAGAAAAGTAGATGCCCTCTTTGGTGATAACTCAGACGGAATGTCTATGGAATTTGAGCTCATGCCGTTAGCGGATATTCATTTGTATTCAGATGTAAGCGATGAAATGCAGCCACAAAATTCGATCAACTACATTTACGTATTATTAGCCGTAGGCTTAATGATACTGGTAGTGGCGTGTATTAATTATATGAATTTGGCCACTGCCCGATCTTTGGAGCGTGCAAAAGAAGTGGGTATGCGTAAAGTGGTAGGTGCTTTACGTATGCAGGTATTTGTTCAGTTCATTGGCGAATCTATTTTTATTGTTTTACTGTCTACCATATTATCATTAGTGATAGCTGGCATATTTTTAGAACCTTTTAATCAGCTGGCAGCTAAGAATTTCACCCTTGGTACGCTGGCTACTTTTGAGGTTTTTCTTGGATTAATTTTTATCGTTGCTATCGTGAGCACTTTGGCGGGTATTTATCCGTCTGTGGTACTTTCATCCTTTTCACCCGATACGGCTCTTAGAGGTAACTTTCAGCGTTCGAAGGAAGGCACATTTACAAGAAAGCTGCTCGTTATTTTTCAATTCTCAATTTCACTATGCTTATTGGTAGGTAGTTTGGTCGTGAAAAGTCAGTTGAATTTCATGCAGAATAAAAGGCTAGGCTATAACAGAGAAAATGTTTTGGTTTTACCTGCGGGCCGATATGTTACTAATAGGTATGATCAGATAAAAACAGCGCTAGAACAAAAAAGCGAAGTAAATGGAGTGACCATTGCCACTGAAAGCTTGGTAAACGTAGGTGGCGGGTATACCCTTGATGTACCTGGAATTTTAGACAATAGTTTACCGGTAAATGCTGTAGGTACAGGTGTTGACTTTGTCAGCAACATGCAGTTAAACTTAATTGAAGGTCGCGAATTCATAGATCCTGACCTTAATAATGTGATATCCGAGGATTGGGACAAGCGCAAATATGCTTTTGTGGTTAACCAGCAGGTGTGTAAAAACCTACTTCTTGATCCCGTGGATGCTGTGGGTACAAAAGTAAGCTTAAATGGTAGATCGGGTGAAATTGTTGGTGTCATCGAAGATTTTCATTCTACGTCCTTACACCGCGCTATTACCCCTATGGTACTTTTTGTAGAGGCTGACTATTATAACACACTTTTTCTCCGAATTCAGCCGGAAAATATTCAAAATACGCTGTTAGGCCTTGAAGAGACTTGGAAAGAACTCATTCCCGAACAGCCTTTTATATTTGAATTTATGGATGATCAGTACGATGCCATGTACAGGGCAGAAACACGACTCAGTAACGTTTTTATCGTGTTTTCTACCTTAGCAGTGGTTATTGCCAGTCTTGGGTTACTCGGTTTGGTAAGTTTTTCTGTACGTCAGCGCAGTAAAGAGATAGGCATGAGAAAAGTACTAGGTGCTTCTGTAGTAAGTATCATGGCGTTACTGGGTAAAGACTTTGCCAAATTAGTGTGCATTGCGTTTATTCTGGCACTACCGTTAAGCTGGTGGACGGTAGAGCACTGGTTGCAAGATTTTGCCTATAAAATCGACCTTTCACCTCTCAATTTTATATTGGCCGCTTTGATGCTCATGGGAGTGGCTTTGCTAACGGTGAGCTTACAATCTTTTAAGGCTGCTAATACTAATCCCACAAAAACTTTAAGATCTGATTGAGCTAAAATACAAGCAAAAAGTCAGTACACTGAGGTTTAACTTTTAAATGGAATTGCTCAGAATTCGGTCTTTGTGAGACGCAGTTTCCTTTCTCTGTCTAGGGAAAAACGGTGTTGATAACCCAGATTTAAAGAATTTCTGAAGTTAATATCCGATAAGTGTAACCCTCGACTACTTATTCAGTATACCTATTATATTTACATTTATGATGATAATAGATGAAAGCAACGGAACTCGGTGATTTCGAGGAATTGGTACTCATGACTATCTGTATCCTTGGCTCAGATGCTTATGCGGTAAGTGTGAAAATGGAACTAGAACAAAGACTTGGCAAAAAGATAAATATCAGTGCCATTCATACAGCGCTGTATCGTTTAGAAGATAAAGGGTTTTTGAATTCGGAAATAGGAGGGGCTACCAACGAAAGAGGAGGGAGAAGAAAGCGGTTTTTTACTCCTACGGCAGCGGGAAAAAGTGCCTTAAATCGTCTAAAGATGGTAAGAGAAAATATATACAGACTTATTCCGGACCTTTCCAATGGATAAGAACAAAAAGATCTACCCGCCAAGCTGGGCGGACAGGGTACTTTCATGGTACTGTGGTGCCGATAGGTTTGAAGAGATCCAAGGAGATCTACACGAGCTTTTTGAATATCGTATTCAGGAACATACAGTTGGGAAAGCCAAACTTTTATATGTCTGGGATGTAATAAGATGCTTTAAACCGTACGCAATAGGAAAAAGAAAATCGTCAATAAACTCAATAGCAATGTTCAAAAATTACTTTTTAATCACAGCAAGAAATCTTTTCCGAAATAAAACCTATTCAGCGATCAATATATTTGGATTAGCTATCGGTATTGTATGCTTTACTTTTATTTTTTTGTACGTAAGCCACGAACTTAGCTACGATCAATTTCACAAGAGAAAAGAGAAAATATACACCGTTCCTTTAACCTGGCATTTCGGGGCTACAACTTTACCTTCAGCTCGTGCCACATCTAACATC
>JBCCSU010000264.1:0-6526 GCA_039199635.1 Bacteroidota bacterium
AGTAGAACCGCTGGGCGGAAACCAAGTGCGAAGTGTCGATGTACGGGTTATTGCAGCTACCAATCGTAATCTGGCAGAAGAAGTGCAGGAAGACCGCTTTCGCCAGGATCTTTACTTTCGCCTGAACGTGCTGCCTATTGAAGTTCCACCCCTCCGAAAAAGAAGTCAGGACGTACTGTTGTTGGCGCAATCAACTATTCAGAGGAAGTGTAAAAAAATTGGAAAACCCTTAGCAACACTTTCTCCATCGGCTACCCAAGAGTTAATGACTTATTCCTGGCCGGGTAATGTCCGGGAACTAGAACATGCTTTGGAACGAGCAATCCTCTTGTGTGAAGGAAACAAAATAAAAACACTGAATATCGCACATCCTACGGCAGCCGAGAACCTCTCCATCTACGTACCCAAGGCACTACAAGAAGTAGAACGGGATCATATTTATCGTACCCTTCAATACTGTAAAGGACGAATTCGGGGAAAAGGAGGAGCAGCAGAGCTACTCAATATACACCCCAATACTCTCGATGCTAAAATTAAAAAACTGGGCATAGAAAAACAGTTCATTATCGAGTAATTTGGTTCGATTGCCAATATTAGTTAGGCGATATTTTAACAATGGCAATACATTCTTACCGAGAAGTGCTCCACTCGAATTTTTGTCAATTAAGCCAAACAGCGTTGGTGGGTAGGTATTCTAGTAAAATCTTAGTCTCACTAACATTTTGGTTACGGTTAGACTACCTGTCACGAGCTTATTACTCCTGAGCAGTAACAAAAAAAGCTATGAGTCTGTCAGAAGCAACTGATACTCTGTAAAAATAGAGAGGAGGCTGTCCGCCAAATCTTTATCACAAACAAAAAGACTGCTACAGGAGCTCTTTCGTCGTCCCCAACTCTTACTATTGAATGCAAATATGCTAGGTCTAGCTATTGCTTCTTGCTTACCTATTACTGATATTTGCATTTTTTTAAGTTAGTCTAAATTGAACTAGTGAAACCTAGCCTTACCTTACTTTTTATCCTGATTGGCACATCTTTACTGGCCGCCAACCTGCAAGGAACTATTACCGACGAGAAAAACAACCCACTTCCCGGTGCTACGGTAATAATCTTGGGAACCGCCAAGGGGGTCACCGCCAATTCAGAGGGTTTTTACGAGATAAAAAACTTAGAAGTAGGCAACTACGTGGTTGAAGCCTCTATAGTGGGTTTTGAAAAAATGAGGAGGGAGGTGACTGTTGCTAAAAATGAGGTAAAGGGGGTAAATTTCATCTTGAAGGCGGGTACCTCGGAGCTTGACGAAGTAATGATCATAGGGGAATCCGAAGCTAAACGGCTATCTTCTAATCCGCTTCAAATCTCATCGATTGACGTCGTAAAGCTGCAAAATGAATCAGCCGATGTGGTAACCGTACTCAACCGCACCGCTGGGGTTCGAGTCAGATAATCAGGCGGGCTGGGCAGTCGTACGAATATTCAACTGAACGGACTGACCGGACAAGCAGTAAGAACCTACATTGACGGCATTCCCCTGGAACTTTACGGCGGTAGCATTCAAATTAACAATATTCCTGTAAATGCTATTGAACGGGTAGCTGTCTCTAAGCTGATACCAGTGGAAATAGACCAATTGAAGTATAAGCCTAGACATAGTTACTCATCCTACTTATCGGAACTTTCTGGAAGAATCGTAAGAAATTGACTTATCAATGCTCATTGAGTAGGTAATTTTTTAATAATTACTCTATATTAATAATCTAATTTTAGTATTGATTCTAGACTTTCTTATGAAAAAGTATCAGTATTTTTTTGCATTATTTGGGTTGTTAATTATAAGCCCTTTATTATTCTGGCTATCGTGGCCTCCTAACACATGGACAGGTTTAGTGTTTTTTGCATTTATACCCTACTTCTTCTCATTTGAATACTTAGTACGGCAAAAGGAAACAAAGAGATATTTTTTTTTACTACTCATATTTTCGTCTAATCTCATTTGGAATATACTAGTGACTTATTGGCTATATAGCATTTCGTTCACTACAGGTATTGCTATCCAAATTACCAACTCAACGATGTTTACTATCCCGTGGGCTGTTTACAGTTACGCAGACAAAAGTTCACATAAAAATATGAGATATATTCTGTTGATTTCGTCGTGGATAAGTCTTGAGTATATTCAATACTATTGGCTTCTTTCATATCCACTTTTAAATATCGGAAATGCATTGTCAACAAAGCCGCAGTGGATTCAATTTATGGAATATACAGGAGTTCTGGGAGGAACATTTTGGGTCTTAGTATCGAATCTATTTCTATTCAAATTTTTTAAGGAAGGAATAAAAAAAGGTTTTCACCTCAGCACATATACAACCCTCGCAAAATCAGTAGCAGTTATCTCATTTCCACTTATATTCTCGCTTATTATATTTAATTCTTATAAGGAAAAAAATGAAAAAGTAAATGTGCTAATTATTCACCCAAATGTTAATTGCCGAACTGAAAAGTACACTATGTCGCAGGAAAAGCTAATTGATAAATACTTAAACCTCACACTGGAGAAAGTAGGTCCGGAAACCGATTTTATTCTTTGGCCCGAAACGGCTATTCCAGATTTGGGATGGATTGTTGACCTCTCTGATAACAAAGACTTGGCAAGGATTCATAATAAACTATCTCAAGTTAGTAATGCAAACCTAATAACAGGGGGAGTTCTGTATGAAAAATCAAATGAGGAAGGAGGTTTAAATATCAATTATCACGGGCCTTCCAAAGCTTGGTATCGTACCTATAATGCTGCAATCAGTTTATCTTTAGTTGATGATAAATTAAGCATAAGAACTAAAGAAAAATTAGTTCCTGTCGAGGAGACAATACCGAACCGAATTGCGTATTTTCTAAGAAAAACATTTTCTTCATTAGGAGGCTTTCACTTTTCCCATCGGGCTAACAATACGGACATCTTTATAAATGCAGATGGTGTTTCTTCGTTGCCTCTCATATGCTACGAGTCACTTTATGGTCAATTTACCTCTCGTAAAGTAGGGCATAGAAAAGGCATTATTTTCGTATTACTTAATGAAGGTTGGTATAGAAATATAGTAGGAGCTTCACAATTCATGTACGCAAGTTGTATTAGGGCTATTGAAAATAGAAGAAGTATTGCTCGATCATCAAACGATGGTATTTCCTGCACAATTAATGAAAAAGGACAAGTAGAGAATATGATATCAGGTTTTGCTCCACACGCTTTTAACACACAACTAACTCTAAATAATGAAAAAACATTTTATTCCATAGTAGGAAATTATTTTGGATATTTATCTATCATAGTTTGTGTGTTTTGTTTGTTTATAGTTATATTCATTAAGTCATAATTTTTTCATGAACCTAACAACGAATGCTATGAAAACTCTCTATTTGATCTTACTATTAGTAAGTATGTTCTCATTTCAGAGTTATGCTTGCAACACTTCAGCTACAGTTGAAATATCTGGCCCTAGTTCTGTCCGAGTTGGTAACGATGAAACCTTTACGCTCACCAAAACATCTGGAACCAACTTTCAAACTCCCCCAGAGACTTTCACTTACGCTCCTATCAGGGTACTATGGGAAATTATCAATTCCTCAGGTACTACTGTTGTAAGTGAGAGTCAAACGATTGCTTTTTCTAACTACAATGGACCTTATGAGAACAATTTAGATCTCTCTGGTTTAAGCACAGGCACTTATACAGCCAAAGCTACCTTGAGGTGGTGCGAATATTTCCCTACTGTTGCAGAGGGATGTGATCCTAAATCTGCAACAGACTCGTATACGTTTGAAATATTTGCGGCACCTGATTTGGTAGTTGATGGCCAATTATTAGGCGGCTTACAATTCAATGAGAATAGCAATATAACACTAGAGTACGCTGTATTTAATGACGAAGATCCTTTGAGCGGTTCAGTCACTGCGGATGTTGATGTATGGTGGTCTTTAGATAATAATATTGATCCAAACCAAGATCAATTGGCAGCTGCTCTTACTGGAGTAAATGTTCAGGCTTCGGGAGGAAATATCAATGTAAGCACTGCTACGATCACCACTCCTTCGGTTCCTAATGGATTTGTAAACGAGGTGTATTCTTTGATATTAGAAGTTGACCCCGACAACGACATAGATGAATCACAAGTGCAGAATGGAGAAAACAATAACCTTTTCTTTATTACTGATATATTTATACTTGATACCAGTGGTAGCCGAGTTGAGTCTAATTCTAAAACTTTAAAAGGTCAATCTATTACCGATAATATAAATAATTACGATAATAACAATAAGCTTGGTATTTTGAAAGTTATGGATATTTATGGCAAAGTAATTTGGGAAAAATCAGCCAATTTAGAGATAGACATTTCTCAACTGCCTCAAGATAAAGTTTTGATAGTTGTGTACGATGAAAAACAGTCTATAAGCACAAAAAAGATTCTTCTTACTAAGTAGTTATATATAGAAAGTCATGTCAATAAGCAGTCATAGGGGTAACTCAATGACTGCTTTCTAATTTTACAGAAAATGATATCATAATGGCACTAGCTGTATTAACCCTGGCTTGTTTCTTGCTCTACGCAACTTCCCGCTATTTTCCATCGGATAGTGTAGCATGGATCAAGCGACATCAAGCAAAAGTAACCGTGATGGCTAGTGTCATTTCATTGGTCTCATTGTATCTGTTTACACTATCCTATGATTTTTCCACTGCGCTAATGTTTTGGTTAATTGCGTTTATGACCTTGTTGTCGGCGATTATTCTATCTGTAAAAATAAGTGTAAACTGGATATGGGTTTGGGGTGTTTTGTGTTTACTATTCATTATTATTGATATAAGTTAGTATGCCGGCTAAGAAGAAGTATTTATCCTCTGGATGGACCCAGTTTAGTAAGATCATGGCGGTCATTTTCGGGGCTTATTTAGCAACGATGACTATGCATATTGCTATCGCCAAAAATGTGCCTAGTGACACTACAGTGTTACTTACCTCTACCTACTCTTCGTTTCTTTGTTGGGTAGGCTTGATGGTTATGATCTACTTAATTAGAAAAGCCTGGATTTCCTGGGCTATACTTGTAGCACTAATTAGCGTGAGTTCTCTACTAATATTCTTGTAATATGAAAAAGCTGAGAGGTTTAGGTAATAGAAACTATAGTGTTCTTTTCCATACCCATACTGTAGCAGGCATTGTCATTAGCTTTGCTTTGTTCGTCATCTTTTACGCCGGGGCGTTTTCCTTGTTTCGTGAGGAAGTGTCCCAGTGGGAAAATCCGGATATGAGGCAACCTGTACCGGAAAATATCGACCTAGATCAAGCCCTGCTAAAGGTAGATAGTATCTACGAATTAAATCTCCACGAATTTACCAACGTTTCTCCTCCCAGCGAGGAATACCCGGTGGTGTACGTTTACGGGGCCTTCAACGATACCGACTCTACCACCGAACGCATGGCTGCCTACGTGAATCCGGCAGACATGCGGGTACAGGATGTGAAGGAACCCCGTACCACGCTCAACACCACCATCTACTACCTGCATTACTTCCGGCAAATTCCAGTAATCGGACTTTATTTATCCGGTTTTGTCGGTCTTTTCTTCCTCTTTGCCATCGTTACGGGTTTATTGATTCACTGGAGAAACTTACTAACCAAGTTTTACGCTTTTGTAAAGGAAGGTAAGTGGAAGATGATCTGGACGAACGCCCACACTGTGCTAGGAGTCATTGGGCTTCCCTTTCAACTCATTTACGCAATCACGGGGGCATTTTTCGGCTTGCTTTCATTAATACTTCTACCTGCGGTATTTCTTCTGTATGACGGAGACACTGAGAAAGTGCTTAATAAAATTAATCCGTCCGCAGCACTTACGGTAGAGGAAGATGCCCCGGACTATGAGCATTACTCACTGACCGAACTGGCTGATAGGGTAGAACAGCAGTATCCGGATTTTCATATTAGGAATATACGGCTTCGCAACTACGGCAAAGAAGATGCACTAGCTCTTTGGAACATTGATAGCCATGAGGGCATTCATTCTTCCGGGGTATTGGCCATGCGGATGAAAGATGGCCAGATACTGGAAGAATATAGTATCCTGCCCAACGAGCGTACCTACAGCTACAGCGTAATCAACTTCATCACCAAACTGCACTTCGGAAGTTTCGGCGGTATGACCCTGCGGGTGATTTACTTTGTTCTTTCCATGATCACCTGCTTTATGATCATCAGCGGAGTACTGATTTGGCGGACTGCCCGGGATAATAAGAGTTACACCTTCAAACAGAGACTATTTCACCATCGGGTAACCAAGTGGTATCTGGCCATTTGTCTGAGTATGTTCCCGGCATTCGCTCTTATATTTCTGGCAAACAAGTTCGTTCCAATGGACTTAGTCGGCCGCGTAAGTTGGGTCAACGGTATCTTCTTCGGCGGTTGGTTAGCGCTTACGCTAATTGGGTTACTTTGGAACAACTACGCTCGACTGAACCGAAACTACCTG
>JBCCSU010000265.1:0-6507 GCA_039199635.1 Bacteroidota bacterium
CGCAATGATCGCCAAATCAATAACCTTTTAAGGTTTCTCCGCATTTCTTGCAGACATAATTCATAGAATGCGGAGATTATTAGTTATATTTACCGCATTTTATGCGGAGAATATACATATATGAACGGGAAGATTGGCCCAATTTCACTTGGTCAAATGATGCGATCTTGCCTGCGCTCAGTACGGTTAGAAATCTGCAAGGACGGATCATTGGTAAAATGGGAGCTCTTGGGTTTGAACTACAAAATCAAGCTAACCTGGAAACAAACACACAAGATATTCTCAAAACATCAGAAATTGAAGGTGAATTATTAAATCCGGATCAAGTACGATCTTCTGTTGCCCGAAGGCTGGGATTAGACATTTCAGGCCTGGTTCCTTCTGATCGAAACGTGGATGGTGTTGTGGACATGATGATCGATGCAACAACCAACTACAATCAGCCTTTAACCCAACGAAGATTATTCGGTTGGCATAACTCATTGTTCCCATCCGGTTATAGCGGAATGTATAAAATCATTGTAGGCAACTGGCGAGATGACTCAACCGGTCCTATGCAAGTAGTTTCCGGGCCGCTAGGTAAAGAAAAGCTACACTTCCAGGCACCTTCTGCACACCGTATTCAAAAACAGGTTAGCACGTTTTTAAAATGGTTTAATACCGAACAAAAAATAGACCCGGTACTCAAAGCTGCCTTAGCACATCTATGGTTTGTTACGCTACACCCGTTTGAAGATGGCAATGGGCGAATAGCCAGGGCAATCACAGATTTATTACTGGCTAAATCAGATGATCAAAGCTCACGCTTTTACAGTATGTCTACCCAAATCAGAAATGAGCGAAAACAGTATTATGATATATTGGAAAAAACACAGAAAGGAAGTCTCGAAGTCACTAATTGGATGACCTGGTTTCTTAATTGTTTAAACAAAGCTCTTCTGAATTCGGAAAGCCTACTCAGCAGAATTATTACTAAGCATGAGTTTTGGCTTGAAAATGGTAATCATTTGAAAAATGACAGGCAAAAGAAGGTACTGAATATGTTACTGGACGGTTTTCATGGAAAACTCAATACTACCAAATGGGCGCGCATAAACAAATGTTCACAAGATACCGCCCTGCGAGATATTCAAGACCTGATGGATAAAAAAATTCTGTATAAACTGCCAGATGGCGGTAGAAGTACAGCCTATGATCTCACCGTTAACGTATGAAGCTTAGTACCAAATCAATCACCTCCTGAGGTTTCTCTGCATGTACCCAATGGCCTGCATTTTCGACTGTTTCTAAACGGGCCGTTGGAAAGGTCTGATCAATTAATTCAACATCCTCATCCAAAATGTAATTCGAGTTAGCTCCCCGAATGAAAAGGACTTCTTTGTCATTTTCTAATTTGCCCTCTGTACCTCTACCAATGATCTCAATCTTGTCGTTGATCACAGGAAGATTTACTTTCCATTCAAATCCGTTAGGCCCACGCCCCAGATTCTTAAGCAGAAACTGCCGGACACCTAACTCAGGAATATATTCTGATAGCTGCTTATCGGCTTCACCTCGGGAAGCCAATGTACTTAAATTAATGGAAAGCAGTCCATCCAAAATAGTACGATGATGAACCGGATAAGCTTTAGGCCCAATGTCTACCACAATCAACTTCTCGAAAGCATCCTGATTATCTAGAGCAAACTGCATAGCCGTTTTCCCACCCATAGAATGGCCGAGAATAACAGGATTATCAATTTTATGCTGTTCAATAAACGTTTTCAGGTCTTCTGCCATAGCAGGATAACTGAATTCATCATCATGTGGAGATTGCCCATGATTACGTTGATCTATCAAGTACACTTTAAAGTGCTCTGAAAGTACCTTTGCAATGGAAAGCCAGTTGTCAGAGGCTCCAAAGAGGCCATGCAAAATGATTAAGGGCTGACCTTTGCCTAATTCCCTGTAAAAGAGATTCATTAGAAAATTTTTATGTTCTAAACCACAATAGGTATTTAAAATAGCCTGACATTCATACCTAAAAAGATAGACTTGGACTATTCAAAATGATACAAGAACACCAAAGTGGCTGTATACGCAGGTTTGGGGTTATCCTTAATCTCAAGCACAATATCTAACTGGGCTTTAGTCACACCCCTTAAATTAACCAATGAATTCAAGTGCGCTTTTAAGCGAACCTCACCTCCTACAGGTACGGGCTGGTTAAACTTCAATTTCTCAATTCCATAATTGATCATCATCTTAAGATTGCGAATTTCCGCAATCTGCTGCCATAAATAGGGTGCTATGGACAGTGTCAGATAGCCATGGGCGATAGTACCTCCAAAAGGGCTCTCTTTGGCACGCTCTTGATCTAAATGGATCCATTGATGATCATGAGTAGCATCAGCAAATAGGGAGACCTGCTCCTGATCAATGGTGAGCCATTCAGAAACTCCAAGGTGTTGCCCCAGATGTTGCTCAAACTCCTCATAACTGCCTATTATTAGCTTAGCCATACCTAAATATGGATCACTTCATCATAGGCGGCCGCTGCCGCTTCCATCACGGCTTCTGACATGGTAGGGTGCGGATGCACCGTTTTCATAATCTCATGACCTGTAGTTTCTAACTTTCTGGCAGCTACTACTTCAGCGATCATCTCGGTTACGTTAGCGCCAATCATATGGGCTCCAAGCCACTCTCCGTACTTGGCATCAAAAATTACCTTGACGAAGCCATCCTTCGCTCCGGCGGCACTGGCTTTGCCGGAGGCAGAGAAAGGAAATTTACCCACCTTCACCTCATAACCAGCTTCTTTAGCTTGCTCCTCAGTATAACCCACCGAAGCAATTTCAGGGCTACAATAAGTACAACCCGGTATGTTATTATAATCTAACGGCTCCGGACTGTGTCCAGCAATTTTTTCTACGCAGATGATACCTTCTGCAGAGGCTACATGAGCCAGAGCAGGTCCTTTTACGATATCTCCAATCGCGTAAATTCCGGGGATATTTGTTTTATAATAGTCATCGATAAGCACTTTTCCTTTATCTGTGGCTACGCCTACATCTTCCAGACCGATGCCTTCTAGGTTGGTAGCTACACCTACCGCTGATAGTACGATATCACAATCTAATACTTCTTCTCCCTTGGCTGTTTTTACCGTTACTTTACATCCTTTGCCCTTAGTATCTACGTTGGTTACTTCAGATTTAGTCATGATTTTCATACCAGCCTTTTTGAAGTTTCTTTCAAGAGCTTTTGATACCTCTTCATCTTCCACAGGTACTATCCTAGGCATAAACTCAACGACGGTTACGTCAACACCAATGGTATTGTAGAAATAGGCGAATTCAACACCGATGGCTCCGGAGCCGACAATGACCATTTTCTTAGGTAACTTCTCGAGTACCATCGCTTTTCTGTAACCAATGATCTTTTTATTGTCAATAGGCATAGACGGTAACTCACGAGATCGGCCCCCTGTAGCCACAATTATATGATCCGCCTCATAAACTTCCGATTTACCATCATCTGCGGTTACTTCTAGCTTCTTAGCTGCTTTTAGCTTACCGAAGCCCATGATGACATCAACCTTATTTTTTTTCATAAGGAACTGCACTCCTTTGCTCATGCCATCAGCTACTCCGCGACTGCGACTTACCATGCCCTCAAAATCAACCTTGGCATCCTTTACGGTAACACCATAATCCTGAGCATGCGAAATATATTCAAAAACATTGGCACTTTTGAGTAACGCTTTGGTGGGAATACAACCCCAGTTCAGGCAAATACCACCTAACGATTCCTTTTCAACCACGGCTACTTTCAGTCCTAGTTGAGAGGCTCTAATTGCCGCTACATAGCCGCCAGGACCTGTTCCAAGTACGATTAAGTCATATTTTTTTGCCATATCTAGTCTTTTTGAGTCTGTTTTAACGGAGGGCAAATTTAGGTCAAAAGGGCCTAGAAAAAAACTACACTTTGAACCTCTCTTTAGTTTTGCTTTATTTGCTCTTATGAAAAATCGAGATTACCTCATTTTCATTCTAGGATGCTTAATCATGAGATTCGGTTATGTATTTGGATTCAAAAATGAAGGTATAGGCAGCTTTTTAAGGGGCTTTGGTACAGCGTGATATTTTTTCATACTTAAAGGAATTACACCATTAATACGAATAAAGAGAAATGAAACTACTTGAAGGAAAAACAGCTTTGATTACTGGCGCATCTAAGGGAATTGGAAGGTCAATCGCCATGAAATTCGCCGAAGAAGGGGCGAACGTAGCTTTTACCTACTTGTCTAGCGTTGAAAAGGGTGAGGCTTTGGCTGATGAATTATCAGCTTTGGGTATCAAGTCTAAAGGATTTCGGTCAGATGCTTCTGATTTTAATGCTGCTCAAGAATTAATTGATGGTGTAGTTTCTGAATTTGGCAGCCTTGATGTGCTCATCAATAATGCAGGAATTACAAAAGACAATTTATTATTAAGAATTGGCGAGGAAGACTGGGATGCTGTAATCAATGTGAATTTGAAGTCATGCTTTAATACGGTAAAGGCGGCAACACGAACCATGATGAAACAGCGATCGGGTTCAATCATAAATATGACCTCAGTAGTAGGATTGAAAGGCAATGCCGGCCAAACCAACTATTCAGCTTCCAAAGCAGGCATTATTGGTTTCACTAAATCGGTCGCTCTTGAACTTGGTTCGCGGGGTATTCGGTCAAATGCCATAGCTCCGGGGTTTATTGAAACTGAAATGACAGAAGTGCTAGATGAAAAAACCGTGCAAAGCTGGCGAGAAGCCATTCCCCTTAAACGCGGAGGCGCACCGGATGACGTTGCCGATGCTTGTGTTTTCTTAGGTTCAGATATGTCATCTTACATAACTGGGCAAGTAATTCAGGTAGATGGTGGAATGCTCACCTAAGTGAATTACATTTTATTCTTCCTGCTCATTGTCTCCATAGGGGGAGTCAGTAAAGCGATTATTGAGATCATAAAATCGAGAGAAAGAAATAAGCAAGCGAAAGAGAAGGTAGCGAGGCTTAGGAAAGAGCAATAACGCGTTACAGAAAGAAGTTATAACAGGTTCTTTTTGTTATACTCCCGAATTAGAAGTTCGAGTTCCTTTGTATCAGCGGTTTTAATGGCTCTAAGAATAAGGCGATACCTTGATTCAGGTTGTAGTAAAATAGCCACTTTTAAATCTTTGATCTGTTGTTGATATTTTTGAGCTATGGGCACAGCTTAGTATTAGGACTGTCTACCGTTTGACATTCTCGATGCCTTGAATAAGTGCTGGTTTTGAACCTTAAGATCTTCAGATGCAAACACGTTTTTTTGCCTATGATTGTGATCTTTCTTTCTTCTCCCCCACCAAATTAAAAAGCCGCTGACCGGTAACAGAGCAAAGAACAGAGTACATATAAACGCGATGATTTTAGTGGGTAATCCGTAAATGCTTCCCACGTGCATTTCATAGTTGGAGTAACGCCATTTTTCACCTGTGAGTTTATCGTTTTGAAGGAGCGTGTGATACACTTCACCGCTTTCAGAATTATAGTAATAATAATCACTTGGTACCCACCAGACATCAGCATCGTGATAATAAATACCGGCAGATACGTGACCTTTAGGGCTACCTGCTTTAGGTACAGAAAAATAAATAGTTGACCAATTTGAGCGCTGGGCAACAGCATGTTTAAAAGCAGCGTCCATACCATCTAAATAATTCAAAGAATCTAAATCCGGTCTTTCCGGAAATGCAAAAACTTCCTCAGGATTATTCCCTAAAGCGCGATAAATAGCGTTACCCCACCATTGATAAGACCAGACTAGTCCTGTTCCCGCAAAAAACAATATAAACAGGTAAGTATAAAATCCACCTGCTGCATGTAAATCCCAATTGATCCTCTTAAAATTGGATGACCATTTTACCTGCAATCTGCGTTTCAAAGAACGTATCGTTTTAGGCCACCAAAGAACCAATCCACTCAATGCCATGAAAATCATGATCAGCCCTGCTACGCTAATAATCTCGGTTCCTATTTCATATTTTAATAATAGGGTTTGGTGCAAGAATCGTGACAGCATGATCCAATCCCTGCGCAAGTCTATTTCTCCGACTATTTCTGCGGTGTACGGGTTTACGTAAACGTGGAGATAATGATCAACACCGGATGCCCAGGTCCAACCAGGATTATCGGAAGCTTTGTAGCTCATCCAATAATAATTTTTCCCTGCTTCTGAAGTAGCTTCCATGAAAGTAAACTCCTTTCCCGGGTAAGCCTTTTGAACAGCATCGAGCAGTTTGCTTACGGGTAATATTTCAGATTCCTTACGATGGTCATTAAAGATAATTTCTGCATAGTACCAGTCCGTAAGTTCTTCTTCCCAAACGAAAATAGCAGCACCTATCATGCTTAGAAAAATCACCACTCCGGATAATAAACCTAACCATAAATGAAGCTTGCCTATGGCTCGTTTGACCTTTTTTGGTACTCGTCTATTTTTC
>JBCCSU010000266.1:0-6477 GCA_039199635.1 Bacteroidota bacterium
CCCCACCCCAACATAACCCCCCCCCCCGCGCGCACCTCCCACACCCCCGCATGACGACCCTGCGGCCCAAAGTCTCAACAGCCCCCAAACTCCAGAGGTCCTTTATCTTGCTTTACTTTCGAACACTCCAAATCTGGGTATTGATAGCTAGCTACTAACCACATGCCTTTTAATAAGTCATCAGATTCTTCCGCAAACCAGGTTCTAAGTTTACCCTTAAGTACGTCAAGCTGAAGAGAATGAATCAGATCTTCAATGCGTGATTGAACCAGCGGATTAAGATTACTCTCCCACTCACTTTCAAGAAAAGGAATTATACCTTCACCGAATGAAGCAATTTTTTCTTCTACGTGAGCGATGATCTCCCGGTCATCGTCATCAAGTAACGAGACTAAAGCCTTGAGTTCGCTTTCTTTCACCTCAATAATTAAAATTTAGATTTCAAAGCCTTTAAGATAAGCGTCATTCCTCGCGCAACAAAGTGGAGATCTGGAATCTCATTAATTCAAGGAGATTCCTGAATTCCGCTACACTACATCAGGAATGACGATAATACACTTTGAACTTATCTTCTGGCATTCATTTAGAATTAAAAATATTTACGTCTGAATTACACCCACGTTAAACTTTTCTACGGGGGAATGATTAGCAGCTTCAATACCCATTGATATCACCATTCGGGTTTCCATGGGATCAATAATACCATCTACCCACAGCCTTGAAGCTGCATAATACGGACTAAGCTCTTCGTTATATTTATCCGTGATCTCTTGAAGCAGTAATTCCTCCTCATCCTTAGAAATTTCTTTTCCTTGTGCTTTAAGCGTGGATACTTTGATCTGAAGTAGCGTTTTTGCTGCCGAAGCACCACTCATAACCGCCATTTGTGCCGACGGCCAGGCATAAATCAATCGTGGATCATACGCTTTTCCACACATTGCGTAGTTACCTGCTCCGTAGCTATTACCAATTACGAAAGTGAATTTAGGCACAGTGCTGTTGGCCATGGCATTTACCATTTTTGCACCATCCTTTATAATACCCCCATGTTCCGCTTTACTTCCTACCATGAAACCACTTACATCTTGTAGAAAAACCAATGGAATTTTACGTTGATTGCAATTCATAATGAATCTGGCTGCTTTATCAGCAGAGTCTGAATAGATCACTCCACCCATCTGCATTTCACCTTTCTTGCTTTTAACCACTTTCCGTTGGTTGGCCACAAAGCCTACAGCCCAACCATCTACACGGCCATATCCACAAACTATAGTTTGCCCATAGAGTTCTTTGTACTGATCAAACTTTGATTCATCAACCAGACACTTAATCAGCTTTACCATATCATACGGTTTTACCCTACTGTCCGGTAAGTGACCATAAATATCTTGAATATTCTCTTTTGGCTGTTTGGCTTCAGCCCGATCAAACTCTGCTCCTTCGAACTTTCCGATTTTATTAAATATAGACCTGATATAGTCTAAACAAGCTTCATCATTTTCAAACTTGTTATCTGTTACCCCGGATATTTCGCAGTGAGTAGTGGCCCCTCCAAGCGTTTCATTATCAATATCTTCACCAATAGCTGCTTTAACCAAATAACTACCGGCTAAAAAGATAGAACCGGTTTTATCCACAATCATAGCTTCATCAGACATTATGGGCAGGTAGGCACCACCGGCTACGCAGCTGCCCATAATGGCAGCTATTTGCACAATACCCATTGCAGACATTTTAGCATTGTTCCTGAACTGACGTCCAAAATGCTCTTTATCAGGAAAAATCTCATTCTGCATTGGAAGAAAAACACCCGCGCTATCTACCAGGTAAATAACAGGAAGTCGATTTTCCATAGCAATCTCCTGTGCCCTCAAATTCTTTTTTGCAGTTATGGGAAACCACGCACCGGCTTTTACCGTGGCGTCATTAGCTACTAACATACATTGCCTGCCCTGTACATAGCCAATACCGGTCACCACTCCACCGGAAGGACACCCTCCTACATCTTTATACATTCCATCGCCCGCTAAGGCGCCTACTTCTAAAAAGTTTGAGTTATCATCAATAAGATAATCAATCCGTTCTCTGGCTGTTAACTTGCCTTTTTTATGATGTGAGGCTATCTTCTTTTCGCCGCCTCCCAAATAAACTTGTTTTAATTTTGCTTTAAGCTTGAATACAAGTTGTTTATTGTAATCCTCGTTTTTATTGAATTCTATATCCATAAATGCATAGTAGAAATTAACTTAAAAGAAAGAAACCAGCGATCTATCAGTTTCCTTTTTCTGCTTTTCTTCTGTCTTTTTCAATCTTTTTCGCACTTTTTCCTAGAGGTGCAAAGAAATGTTTGGGCTGGGTATCTATATGTATCAAAAGCTGATCTAAACTTTGAACCGCCCTATTCAAGTTTATATAAAGGGAGTCTTCTGTCATCAGTTTTCCCAGCGTACCCTCATTATTGGTCAGCTTATCTACGGCACCACTTAATGAAGCTAGCGTAGCATTTATCTGATCAATAGTTTTACTATATTCAATCACTTTAAGCGAATCAGATAACTGCTCAAAATTTTTCAGAGTAGGCTGCATATTATCAAGGGTAGCTGAAATTTTGAGCCCTGTTTGGTTGTAAGTAGTCAATACGGAATCGAGGCTTCTTTGAGTTTTTATAATAGACGGCCGTAGAGCTTCCGCAGCTTTCTGGAAACCCATCAAGATACTATCTATTTTTCCTTTTTCACTCGCAAGCTGATCTAAGACAACGTTGATCTTTTTAATAGTAGACTCCAAATTGTTTGCCACGGGTTGTGCACTCTCAGCCAAAATATCAGTGATGCCTCTGTCTAAAACAGCAAGTATTGTATCGTTAGGCTCAATAGGCTTTTTTATGTCTCCCGGAAATAATAAAATAGATTTATTACCCAAAAAATCACTATTTAATGTAGCACTGGCAGAGTCGCCTAGCGTTATACCGCCATCAATATCAATTTCAACGAGTACCTGATCTATATTGCTTTGTAAAAGTCTTATGGCGCTAACTCTACCTACGGTAAAACCATTAATGAGTACGGGATTCGAAACATTAAGGCCGTTTACGTTATCATAAACAGCATAATATTTATTAGATGACGAAAAGAAATCGATTCCCTTGAGATAGTTGAATCCCAAATAAAGTATGGCTATCGCTGATATCATAAATAGCCCTACTTTAAATTCTTTAGATATACTCACCTTGCTAATTTAAGGATTCAATTTCGTTTTTATAATCCCTGAAGGCACGGAATATTCCCGAAGCTATATTTCCTTGTACAGATGGGTCATTTAGTTCCTTTTCTTCTTTGGGGTTGCTCAGAAAACCGATTTCCACCAAAACACTGGGCATAGCCGTGCTCCAAAGCACGTAAAGGCTCGATTGTTTTACACCCAAGCTTCTACGGCCCGCCCTCTTAGCAAATTGATCTTCAATATTAGCCGCCAAAATTGTGCTTCTGGCCTGATAAGCTGAAGTAGTTAACGAAAAAAGAATCGCAGACTCAGGCGAACTTGGATCAAAATCATATTCTTTTTCATAATTCTCTTCTAACAAAATAACTGAGTTTTCTCTTTTTGCCACCTCAAGATTTCGTCCTGAATTCTTAGTAGCCATAATGTATGTTTCCGTACCATAAATTGAATTTCTTCGTGCAGTACTCGTCTCTTTAGGTAAGGAATTCGCATGTATGGAGATGAACACGTCCCCATCATTGTTATTAGCAATTTCAGGTCGGCCTTTCAAGGTAATAAACTCATCAGTCTTTCTGGTGTATACCACTTTTACATTAGGTAAATACTCTTCTATATACTTACCTACTTTTAAAGCTACAGATAATACTACATCCTTCTCTTTTGATATACTGCCTAGTGCACCCGGGTCTCGACCTCCATGTCCGGCATCAATAACAACCGTATTCACCTGAAAATCACTCTTGACTTTTCGCGATGAAGAGTTTAGCAAGGTTATTGCTACGAGGAGGCATACTATGGCAATATTCTTAACAATTTTTCGCATCCTGTAGCTTAATCTAATACCTTTGAACAAAGTTCTAAAAATATCTATAAAAGCGAAAAACGTATTATTTAATTTGAATTTCATATGCTTTAAGAAGGCCATCTGGTTTGGTATTTTTTTACTTTTAATTGTTACCTCAGTTAACGGTCAAAGCCCCGAAAAGGAAATAAAAGCTGCGGAAGGTGTCCTTGGTAATAAAGGTTTAGCTGCCGATACCACCGGTATTGACAGCGCTGCAGTAGCCATAGACTCTCTAACCAACCAAGTTCCTGACTCACTCAACACGGCTTCAGAAAAACCTCAAGGCGATATTCAGACTACAATCAATTACTCTGCCAGAGATTCTATCAATTTCTCTCTGGACACCAAAATTGTCAAGCTCTACGGAGATTCTAAGATCAAGTATGGTGAAATAGAACTGGAAGCAGATCATATCATTATCGACTACAATAAAAACACACTCAGTGCCAGCGGTAAGGTGGATAGTACGGGAACGCGCATAGGCTACCCCATCTTCAAAAACGGTGCGGAAGTATATGAGACCAGAGACATTACATATAATTTCAAAACCGGTAGGGCCCGAATTACCGAAGTAGTAACCCAGCAGGGTGATGGCTTTCTGCATGGTGAGACCGTCTATAAAAACGAGAAAAATGAGCTCTTCAGTATTGATAATACCTACACTACTTGTAACCTTCGGCACCCACACTTCAGAATTAAAGCAAAAAGAACTAAAGCTATCCCGGATGATAAGATCGTTTCCGGGCCATTCAATCTGGAAATTAATGATGTACCCACACCTTTAGGGTTCTTTTTTGGAATGTTTCCCGCTCAAAAGGAGTCAAGCTCTGGAATTATAGTACCGTCCTATGGTGAGGAACGTAGAAGAGGCTTTTTTCTAAGAGGTGGGGGATACTTTTTTGACATTAGCGATTATATAAAAACTACTGTCCGCGGAGACTTATACAGTAAAGGTGGCCACGGTCTAAATGTAAGTACGGTGTATCGAAAGCGATATGCCTACAATGGCAGTTTTAATTTCAACTACACGAAACTTCGTACCAGCGAAAATATAGAAATCCTCGACAGCAGAAATGATTACCGATTGACCTGGAATCATACACCACAGACCAGGGGAAGAAGTCGCTTTTCAGCTTCCGTAAATGCGGCTACATCTTCCTTTAACGCTAACAACTTTTTAGGGATAAACAATAATCCGAATGATCCACGCTTCGATAATTTCACTCGAAAGCTAAGCTCAAATGTGACTTATTCTACCACATTTGGCTCCTTGTTTTCACTGGGATTAAGTGCAAGGCATAATCAGGATGTGGGTACCAATGAAGTAGACCTCTTACTGCCATCGTTGACTTTTAACATGTCTAATATATATCCTTTTCAGAAGAAAGGAGGCGGGGGTAATGGGCTTTTAGATAAGCTTAGCTTAAGATATACCGTGGCAGGTACAAACGAAGTAACCAACAATTTAGGGCGTTTTGGTGAAGCAACAACAGACAGCATCGGAGCCTTTAATTTTGAAACTTTTGGAACGTATTTAAAGAATTCGAATCGTGGCTTCAGGCATACGGTACCTATAGCCACTTCCTTTAGGTTGCTCAAACACTTAACGGCGAGTCCTTCGATCAACTATGAAGAGCGATGGTATTTTGATCAGTTGCAATACGGATTAGACCCTGAAAACCCTACCCGGGCAATAGTCATCGACACTTTAGATGGGTTCAATAGAGTATATAACTATAATGTTGGGATGGGCATAAACACTCGACTTTATGGAACTTACTTTTTTAAGAAAGGTAGTATTCAAGCTATTCGACATGTTATGAATCCTAGTGTTACACTTTCATATCGCCCGGATTTTAGTGAAGAACGCTTTGGCTATTATCAGCGCCTGACCACCGAAGAGGGTGATGAAATTATAGCTAATAGATATCAAGGGTACATATTTGGATCTCCACAAGCCGGTGAAAGCGGATCCATAGGCTTTTCACTCACCAACACCTTGGAGATGAAGGTAAAGACAAGAAAAGACACCACCGATCAGGCACGAAAAGTACCTATCCTCAACAATTTTGGATTTAATAGCAGCTACAATATAGTGGCTGATTCCTTCAAACTATCTACCATAAGCATCAGAGCAAACACTGCACTATTCGACAGGAAACTAACTATCAACTTTACCGGCCAACTTGATCCCTATGTTTATGTCGAAGATGATAATGATGATAGGGGAAAGAGAATTGACCAGTATGCCTGGAATAACGGAGGTGGTTTGGGCCAATTAAGCAGGGCCACCATAGCGCTAAGTACCAATCTGAACCCTAAAGGCCAAAAGAAAGATGCGGATAATTCAAATAAAATTGCCAATTCTGACCTAAATCAGCAGGATAAAGACTTTCTCTTAAATAATCCCG
>JBCCSU010000267.1:0-6449 GCA_039199635.1 Bacteroidota bacterium
ATGTTTAAAGCATTGAACCGCCTGAGCCGCATTAAACTCAATTATTAAATCTTAATGTTTGACCGTCCAATTTTTTAATTGAATACTTTGAAACCATTACTCTCAGAAAAGTGCCAACTGACCGGCGTATTTTTTTGCCGGTCCATGGGCCGTCATTCCGCCAAATTTATAAGATGATCTTCTTTCATTTTCTATGATTTTCTCGAACTGTGTCGGACGAGGTTTAAAGTCCTTTTCTATTTTTAAGGCCTGACGGTGCAGAGATTTGAAAGCCTTTACTTTGTCAGAACGGTCTATTCTAGCTCTATTAAGCGCTAATTTCAAAGAGGAAATAGTTTCATCATATACTTTAAGCGGAACAGGAAAGGGATGACCATCTTTACCGCCATGGGCAAATGAGAAGCGTGCTGGATCTTTAAATCGGCTAGATGTTCCATGAATTATTTCACTCACTAATGTCAACGATTGAAGCGTGCGCGGTCCTAACCCTTTAATGAGTAATAGATCTTCAAATGAGCTTATATCCGTGTTATAGGCTAAAGCCAGCACACTCCCCAGGCGCTTAAGATCAACATCTGTCTTATCGACACAATGCCTACCGGGCATTTTTATATTTCGCAACTCTTCTTCCACAGCAGGAGTTTTGGCAATTTCCATGATCTTGTTTTTAGTATTGACCGCTTCCTTTGCTGTAAGATTTAATATCTCCCCTTTATTTTCTCCACAAACTGCCTTATGCGGTTCGTTCACGAAAGACTTTAAACCTTCAGAATGCCAATGGTATCTTCTGGCGTATCCATTAAACGTATTCATGCCTTGCTGAACTACAGCCCATTTTCCCTCTAGGGTAACTAAAAAGCTGTGTAAATAGATGCTGTAACCATCCTGAACGGCCGTATTATCTACTTTAGCACTTAACTTGCTGCTCTTAATGAGATCGCGTCCGTTTAATCCTGTTTTATTCGCAAGTTCCCTTAATTCGTGGGGCGTCTGCAGAGAATACTTGCCTCTGCCACCACAAATGAATAGACCCAACTCTTTAGCCATCGGATTGACCGCCTTTTTGAGTGCACCCATTACGGAAGTGGTAATTCCGGACGAATGCCAGTCCATTCCTAACACACAACCTAAAGACTGGAACCAAAGAGGATCACTCAGCTTTGATAAAAACGCATCACGCCCGTATTCTTCAATGATAGCGGTAGAGATAGCTCCACCAAGTTTAGCCATTCGGGAGGCCAACCAAAAGGGTACTTTACCATTGTGTAGTGGTAGGTCTGTATATCCTGTATTTTCCATATGCTAAAAATATTAGTAAATATAACTAATAAATTTAGTTTTCATAAATATCGCTTCTATTTCTTAGTTTAGTTCAATGAGAATAATGAGCTTAATGTTGGTAGTCATATTTGAAATATTGACTACCGCGGGTCTTCAAGGACAGGAACTTTATTACCCTGATAAAGGAGCTTGGGAACAACGGGAGGCAAGTGAATTGGGTTTCGATCGGTTGCTTCTTCAGGAAGCCGTAGCTTTTGCCAAGGATAATGAATATTCCGGCAGTAAAGATCTGCGCCAGGCCATACTAAAAGGGTTTGAAAGAGAGCCATATCACGAAATAGTAGGACCCACTAAGCGCAGAGGAGGTCCGGCGGGTTTAATCATTAAGGATGGCTTTATTATCGCTAAATGGGGTGATCTTGAACGGGTAGATATGACATTTAGTGTTACCAAGAGTTACCTTTCAACAATGGCTGGTTTAGCCCATGATCACCAACTGATAAATACTGAAGACCAGGTTTCAAGTCTCATTTGGGATGATACATTTCAGGGCGAGCATAATAGTAAGATCACTTGGCATCACCTTCTAACACAATCGTCAGATTGGTCAGGCAGCCTTTTTGGTATGAAAGATTGGGCAGATAGGCCACCACGAGAAGGCGGTATAGACGATTGGAAAAATCGAAAATACTTTGAGCCAGGCACTCATTTTGAATATAATGATGTGCGGGTTAATGTACTTAGTTATTCGCTTTTGAACGTATGGAGGAAACCGCTTCCTTCTATTTTGAAGTCTGAGCTAATGGATCCCATCGGAGCGTCTAGCACTTGGAGATGGTATGGCTATGATCACTCGTGGATCACTATGGACGGTTTAAAAATTCAATCCGTGAGTGGTGGAGGTCATTTAGGCGGAGGTATGTTTATTAATACGCTGGACCAAGCACGGTTTGGCCTATTGTTTCTGCGAAATGGTGAATGGGCCGGTACACAACTAATTTCTCAAGATTGGATACAAAAAGCTATTCAGTCTTCAGCAGCAAACGAGAGTTATGGCTACATGTGGTGGCTAAACAAAGGACGAAGAAAATGGGAGGGTGTAGATGAGCACCTTTTCTATGCCGCTGGTTTTGGAGGAAACTTCATTATCATTGATCAAAAACGAGATTTAATGATAGTCACCCGATGGCTGGAACCTTCAAAAATCGGAGAGTTTGTGAGGCTAGTCTATAGGTCAGAAGCTAGTGAATAGCCTTTTAGATGTAATGGCATAGTTCTCTACGGTGCAATATGTGAAAAACAAAAGGCAGATGATCCCTCACCTGCCTTTCGAACTCACTTCAAGAATATGTTACCTCTCTTTCATTTTGAAAAACACAGGCACCATCATTCTTACTCTTACAGGTTTTCCACGCTGTTTTCCCGGTATCCACTTCGGAGCCCCCCTTAAAACACGCACAGCCTCTTCATCACATCCTGCACCTATTCCTTTAACAACTTTAAAATCAACTAGACTACCATCACTATTCACTACAAACTGTACAAATACCTTTCCTTGTACTTTGGTTCTTAGCGCCTGGTTAGGGTAGTTTATATTTTCGGAAACGTAAGCCATGAAGCTTTGCATACCACCTTCCGGTTGAGGCTGAAATTCAACGATGTCAAATATCTCATCCGCTGCTTCTTCCTCCATTAAATCTTCAAACCCCTCCGTGGATACGGTTTCTATGACCTGCTCCTGGGTTATATCCACATCAAAATCAATTTCTATCTCTTCTATCAGTTCTTCCTCTTCTACCTCAATGATATTAGGTTGCTGTAATTTCTTTTGAGGTGGTGGTGGCGGTTGCTCGGTCACAGGTATATCGAGTATCTCATCGAAAAGTTCCGTATTTTTCGCCACATCCAGTTCACCGGTAGTTTGGAAGGTTTTCCATTCAAATAGCGATACCACAGCCAGAAAGCTTAAAAATAAGCCTATGCTGAAGGCTAGTGATCTGCCCGCTAAAAATCTTTGATAACGTTGTTTCTTGGCTTTTATGAGAAAATCAACCATTTCATAGGTTTGAAAGGGATCCTGGACCGGTTCTTTTTTGAAGCTCACCTTCATACCAGCCTTCTCCTCAACGGGGTGGTGTTTGGGAAGTATCATAACTCTTGAAGTTTGTTTACTTTAATTTCCACTTTTTACCACCTAAATTTTATGAGCAGTGTTTGGAAGTTGATTGATCTATGTCATTAATTCAATTTGAATTGGGATATACAAGAAAAGACATCTGGTTTTAGGTACTTTATTTAATATTTAGGCTAAAGAGATTAACTAAATGCAGTTGAAAATGAATCCACTTATTTAATTGCACGAAATCGAAAGTTGATATTCTTCATAAAATAAACCACTGTCTCGAAAAGCATTACCAACACCTAACACGGCTTCCTTTTCTAATTCATATCTACCTTGTAGCATTAACCTCAGCCCTTGGGTCGATGAAAAAGAACCGAACGCCCTGTTGGGACTGTTTGGAATATAGAAGAATAAATAATTATCTACAGTAAAAAAAGGAGAGTAGCTGACAGCCTCTTCCTCAGTATAACCACTATTCCCAAGCGCGATAAAAATTTGCCAATTCTCTAGTTGTGGGTCTTTCCAAAATTCTGATGGGTATCTTTCCGATAGTTCTCCATACGTTGTACATAAAACAAATTGAAATTGGTATGAATCATCACCAACGTCCAAAAGTGCCGTTCCTGAGCTAAAATCGCTACCTTGTAAACTAATGCCGTTGCCCGCTGAAGTAAAGTTAGGTCCATTTTCAGGAGAGGTAAATGCAGTAGAATTGGATTTGGCTTGCGAAAAATTGATCCTCATCCCATTAGGAAGGGTACCCACGAATTGGATCCCTTCCATCATAGACGCTAATTGTTCTTGAGGAGTTAAGTCAGGAGCAAGTACTCCGTCACCATCATCACTACAAGTGGTAAATAGTCCGATAGCACATAAAAAACCGAAAAACCGTAGCCTAAAAAACATATCCCAATCTAATATCTACATTAACATTAGGTCCTAAATCAAAAGAACTACCTTGCTTTTCGGGGTCTGGCTCGGTAAAACCAGTCACATCACTTTCTACCTTTCGATCTAAAAAATTAGATAAAGAAGCACCAAACCCCATCTCTGTACCAAGATATAATTTCTTCGCAACGTAAAAATCAAAACCGGCAATAGCATTTACGCCCACACGAAAAAATCCACTTGAACCACCATTTTTGGTTAATGTAAAATTAACGTCATCGTTATTTTGTGTTTCGGTTCTCCGCCGAGTCGTCTGATACGCTAAGTCAAGCTCTGTTCCGAAATAGGGAGATAAACGTTTAGTGCCTTTTAAATGCCATTCATATCCAGGCCGGAAATTAAGAGAAAAGGTAGAGTTTCGGTCCTTCAGTTCTAATAGATCGAATTCACTATTTTCCTGCTGGGTGATGTCAGTATCACTATTGTAGCCTGCAAATACATTCAATCTAAAGGCCTTTCTAGGAGAATTAAAAAAACGCGCGCGAATGCCATTAATGCTTATCGGGTTGTCTCCGAAAGGTTCGAATTGCACCTCAAGTGATTTTTCACCAGCTGCTGGTTTATGTTCATTTACTAATAGTCCATCAGTAGAATTAGTTTCATTTTGGGCTATTGCAGCCGCTGAAAACAAAAGTATACTGAGAATTAAAAAAGATCTAGTCATTGATTCGTTGTTAAAAAATTTAATTAAAAAATTGATGTATGTAACCATTGCTATCCATAAAGACAGGTGAGCCTTTAAAAAAAACTATGTTCGAATAGCTGTAGATGTATTCTGGTAAATCGATGCTTTCTTGTTCTAAAACACCATTTTTTAAGTGTAGATAGCGGTTGCTGCTGGAAGTAATGTATATCTCATTATTTGATTTTTGTATTCTGGAACCACTCGGAACAGCATACTGCGTGACCTTTTTTGTACTAAGATTAATCACGGATACTTCATTTTCTCCATTGTTAAGTAAAACAATATGATCGTTCGTTAATTCAGCTTTAAAGTAAGACATATTTAGAAAAGGACTCCATTGGTCAGCGCTAAATTCCATAACTCTAACTGTGCCGTTTTTTATCTCTAGAATCTTATTCGTTTTTACTATGGCATAAACGGTTGACCCCTCTGCAACCAAAGCCTGCACTTCAGAAGACTGATAATCGGTAGCTTCAATGACATCTACTAATTCATTCCAAACTGATCCATTACTACTTTGGTATATTTTGCTATCATTAGTACTAGTAACCACATAATCACCATTTTCGAGTGTTATTAACTCACTCTGCCAGTAGCCACCAGGTGCCTCTATTTTATTCCATGATCTTCCCTGATTTTTGGATACCATATATTCTGAATCATAATCTGATTTATAGTATATCTCACCGTTAGTACCAATACTAAATTTTGAATATGAATAGTTTCGAGGTAAAAATTCTGAGGTCCAGCTTTCGGATATCGGGTCGGTGGTAATGTGTATCTTATCATACGACGTTATGACTAGAAAATCATCATGTGCATGCAGAAATCTGTTGTAACTCGTTTGGAGATTACTGCAGGATTTAACCCAACCTTTGGCCTCCCCGTTGGTACCCGCCTCTATCTCAAAGATGTCTACATCTATACATTGATCCTTAGCTATACCACAAACATTATCTACAATCGTAAGTACTTGTTTCGCATCGGTACAGCCCAACTTCCACTGAAAGCTGATGGTGTCGCCTACGCTTGGGTAATAAGAGTAGGTTTCAGATCCCGGATCTGAAAACGTAAACTGAAGGTTTTTGAAAACCGGTCGACCGGACAAATCAGTGACAACCAACTTTATGGTCTCGGGTAAAACCTGGCCTAAAACACCTTCCTGGTTAGCTCCTTGAACGAGTGTATAAATATAATTTCCCACTACTTTGCTCTGACTGTTCAGCGGGCTAGGGTCATTTTCATCTTCGCATGACATAAACAATACGCCACAGAGGATTACGAATAGGATTTTTCTAAAAGCCATCTATTTAAACTTTAAATAATTATTTATTTTATCAATGTATCAGTATTCAACCAAATTTAAGCGCATATTGAATTATAAAACCAGAGTTACGACCTTTTTTTTCACGG
>JBCCSU010000268.1:0-6442 GCA_039199635.1 Bacteroidota bacterium
CATAAAAGGAATCGGTTTCAATTTGGATAAAGATATACCACACCAGTCCACCATTACCAATATTACCTTAACGAATAATACCGATAACACGAGTAACGCTTCAGGAACAGAAATAGAAGGACTTACAGTTAGTAATATTTTCTTAGCTTCTCGTATTTCTTCAGCTTATGCATTAGATGACATAGTAATAAAAAATTGTCGGGCTTCTGTAGTTGCTGGCCGCGTAGATATAGATAACTTATTAATTGTTGATACATGGCCTAACATCATCGAATTTTTCAGGCGTGTTACTAACTCGGAAATAAGAAATAATTTGATCGCATCCCGTATTACAATGGGTAGTATAACTGCTTCTAGTCTAATTATTACCAACAATATCATTTTTGGAACCGTTTCAAAAAGTTCGGTTGGTGATAATCTTATCATTCAAAACAACAACTTTATAGGTACTAGGCTGAATACTGACGCTTTTGGTAATATGCGAGATGCTGTAATAGCAAATAACATTTTTTATGGTCGTACACCGAGTATTACAGCTGCCGGAAATTCTAGCTCCACGAACTTCCAGCGTAATATATTTACCAATAACCTGTCTTATGAAACAGGTAATAATGAACTACCTCCTTCCGGTGGAGGCGTAGGAAATAGCGGTGATGGCAACATAGAAGGAAACAGTCCTTTATTTGTTAATGTACCTTTATTAAATACCTGGGCGGAAGACTATGACTTCACTTTACAAGCAAGCAGTCCTGCGCTAAACGCCGGTAGTGACGGCTCAGATATTGGGATCAGTGGAGGACCATACGCCTGGACTGAAAGTAATTTTTCACTAAACACCACGCCTTTGCCCACCATTCAAATCTTTAATACCACTACGGTAATTAACCCCGGAGATGATCTTTCTGTGAGAGTAAAAGCGAAAGGAAACTAATCAAACATGCGCTATTTCGCTGTTTTAATTCTCTGCTTTTTGAGTCTATCTGTGAGATCACAATCTCAAATTACTGAGATTGAATATTTCATAAATACAGATCCCGGTGTAGGTAGTGCCAGCAGGATATCCGTAACACCAGGGTCTGAAGTGGATATCTCACCAATTTTTGCCACTTCTGCGCTAAGTACAAGTTTTTACACCGTGCATGTACGCGCTAAAGATGCTGATGGTAATTGGGGTTTCTATGAAACCAGGACTTTTGTAGTTCGGGTAAGTGGTTCTTTTCAAACTCCTGACCCGGTAGAGGTAGCCGAAATGGAGCTCTTTTTTGACGAAGATCCTGGCTTAGGAAACGCCATTAGTCTATCTGCCTTCTCACCATCTCTTATTGTAGATATCAATGATCTTATTCCAAACAACATATCTGCCGGCTGGCACACGGTAGGTGTTCGTGCTAAAGATGTCTCCGGTAATTGGGGTCTTGCTGAATTTCGTAGAATCTATGTTAATAATGCTGCTGGTACTACCCCAGTGGTTTCTAAAATCACTCAACTAGAATATTATTATGGAGATGAGGACCCTGGATTAGGTAACGGTACCTCCATAGCCATTAACCCTGTGGCTGATTCTATTGATCTGGAGCTAGACCTACCCTCTCCTTCGGACTTACCTATAGGTACCAATTCCATAACCATAAGAGCACAAAATGAAGATGGTTTATGGGGTTTTCCAGAAAGTAGCGAATTCGAGGTGTCGGATGATTGCGTAACACCGGTTTCAGATTTTGAAATTGAATTAGCATGTGCAGGTGAAACCGTGAATTTCACAGACCTAAGCACTAATGTTTTAGAAACTGCAACATATCGCTGGTATCTAGATGGTGATGATGAGGTAGATGATACTACTAATGGAGACGTTTCCTTCATTTACAATACTCCCGGCAGTTATAATGTCGCACTGGTTATAGATCAAGGCGAAACCTGTGTGGATAGTACAGCTTTCACTTTGGAGATTAAAGCCAAACCAATCGTAGTTTTTAATGCTGACCGAGTAGATGCCGGTGAAACAACTGTTTTTGATGTTGTACAATTCTTTGTTGAACCTTCCGCTATCTGGAGTTGGGATTTCGAAACGGATGGTGAAATTGATGAAAATACAGCAGGATCTACCACCCATCTCTATCCCGGAGTTGGTGAATATATAGCTACGGTGATGGTTGAAAATGGGGAAGGCTGTGAAGGGTCATTCTCTCGAGCTGTACGCGTTTCATCAGCAGGTACAGGAGGCGGTAGCGGTCCACGAGCTATATTTTCCGCCTTACCAGGGTGTGCCGGTGAAGCCACTCAATTCAATGATCTTTCCGTAGATATTCCGGACGGCTCAACTTATGCCTGGGATTTTAATAACGATGGAACCATAGATAATACCACTATTGGCAACACTAATTTCAGTTACGACAGCCCCGGAAATTATACGTCCATCCTCACTATAACCTTACCTGATGCCAGTACAGTAATGTTCAGTGAAATAGTACCAGTACAGTTTATACCTGTGGCCTCCTTCAATGCAACTACAGTATGTATTGGTCAAACTACGGTATTTACGAATACTTCCGATCAGGTGGATGAAAGCACTCAATATAACTGGGATCTGGATGGAGACAATACCGTTGATTCCAATGGATCGGGTCCAGTTGAGTTCACTTTTGAAGCCCCGGGCCAGTATTCTGCTTTGCTCACAGTTGACAATGGAAACGGCTGCTTCGATCAGGCCGTCCAAACTATCACCGTAATAGCCATGCCCGAAGCGGATTTCACAGCTGGAAGCGCTTGCGTAGGTGAAGAAGTGACTTTTCTTGATAATTCAACTGGATTAGGAGCCATGGCTACTTATGCCTGGGATTTTGATGGTGATGGTACTACGGATAGCGAGACCAAAGGTAACAGCTTCTTTACTTACACTACCAGCGGAGATTACACGGCTACTTTAACGGTTGATAATGGCTTTGGCTGCATTAGTACAATCTCGAAATCAATTAATTTTAGAGCGGCAGCTGAACCAGATTTCAATGCGTCTACCGTATGTTTAGGTGAAACCACCACCTTTACAGATGCTTCAGAAAATGTTGATGCCGAAGCTATTTATAATTGGGACTTTGACGGTGACGGTAACGTAGACAGCGAATCCCCCGAAGGAGGTTCGTTTGCTTTCACAACCGCAGGTAGCTATCGAGCATCTCTATTGATCAGCTCGGGAAATTGCCCGGCTAGAATTGAAAAGACGATATTTGTAAACGCTCTACCCACACCGGAACTCGATTCTGACATACCCATTTGTACCAGCGAAGAAGTAGTTCTAGACCCAGGTACATTCGCAGCCTATGAATGGTCCGATGGGTCCGAAAACCCAACATTAACAGTTCGAGAAGCAGGCTCTTATTCGGTAACTGTTACTAATGAAGCAGGCTGTACGGCCTCTGCTGAAAGCATAGTTTCCATAGAACAAGAAGTAAGTTCTTCATTTTCCTACACGGTACGTCCTGGTGATTTTTCAACTGTCATCGACTTTGAAAATGTTTCGCCTAATGCCACTTCGTATCTGTGGGACTTTGGAGATGGCAATACCTCCACAGAGGCTTCTCCATCCCATGAATACACAGATATCGATCCTTTTTTCGGGAGTATATTTAACGTTTGCCTTACTGCTTTTAATACCTGTAACTCGGATCAGTATTGTGAGTTAATTGGGTTGATAATTACGGGATCGGTAGACAAGCAGCACAATCAGATGGTCAAAGTTTATCCCAACCCTGCTGAAACTATTCTTACCTTGGGTTGGCCTGAAAAAGGGAGTGCAGCAAACGTTCAAATAACGGATCTACAAGGAAAGGAGATATTGAAAAAAATGGTTGAAGAAAATGAATTAGAGCTGTTTATCGGTAACATCTCACCGGGACAGTATCTAATAAGCGTAAATCACAATGACTTTTCATACCAAGAAATATTGATAATCAAATGAGGAAGTTCACATATATTTTAATGGTAGTCATACTTTATGGTGTATTTACTTCATGCGACCCGCTGCCAGAGGAGGAACAGATTAGGCTTTTTTTGAACAAAAAATGGGAACTTTCAGAAGTGAAAATAGACGGTAGGACGCATCCTACCCTAGATGTGTCAAACTACTCCATTGAATTTAGAGAAGACGAGACATTTACGTTAATTAATTTCGATGGTATGCAGCAAGAGGGTAACTGGTCATTGGCCAATGGTGATCGCGAACTTCGTTTGTTTGTAGGTGAACCTGAAGAACAGAATTATTTGATTATCAGCCTGCAGCTACAGCGACTTGAATTACAAACACTTTTGACCAACCCGAAAACAGGATCAGCAGAATTTAGATTTATTTTTGATCCAGCCTAAGGGCAAAAATGGTAATACAGTGACTTAAGTTTTCTATTACTGAACAGCCACTAATATTTCACCGAATTAAACATGCTGATCTATCAATATTGCATTGCCGTCAGGGTCAATTACCGTAAAACTTGCCGGTCCACTTGATCCGGGATCTACTTCAGATTCTAATTTTACTCCTTTTGACTGTAGGGTTGCTTGTATCTCTCTCACATCATCAAAGGATTTGAGCTCATTTGCATTGGCATCCCAACCCGGATTGAACGTAAGAATGTTTTTTTCAAACATTCCTTCAAAAAGGCCTATTAATGTACTCCCATTTTTCATGATAAGGTATTTGCTTTCCAGATTCCCTGCAAATACCTCGAAGCCTAAGTTTTCGTAAAAAGTTTTTGAAGTCTCTATGTCCTTGACACTAAGACTTACGGAAAATACTCCGAGATTCATTTTTCTAATTTATGATTTCACCCGCCTAAAAGCAATCGACTAATTTGTTTTTGATATCCACTAACATGAAAAAAATAGTCTTATTAGCTTTGTACTTTAATATTTAATTCATGAATCGATTTGCCCTTATTATTCTAATGCTAATCGCAATGATCGATTGCAATCAGCCGAAATCAGATCCATCCTCAGTATTAGCGGAAGAACCCCCATATACACTTGTAAAACCAAAAGCTGAGTGGGTAAAAGAGCGTGTGGCCAAGTCAAAAGAACGTTTACTTTCCTCCCAAGCAGGAGAAAGAGTTTGGAAGTCAATAGAATATCATGGTGGACTAGAAAATTGGTGGAATAACGGGCCGGCCCATTTTCGATTTAATTATCAGCCTAAACCTGGCACGGGAACACCTCGGGACACGTATGAAACAGCTGATTATTGGTCATCCAAAACACGACATCAAAGAGTCTCCAATCCATCTGAGGAGTATGGTTGGGATGGTACCAAAGCCTGGTACTATCCTGCCAATGCTGAAATACCTTACAATACTCGTTTCTGGGCATTAACCCCGTACTATTTTGCCGGAATGCCATTCGTTTTTGCAGACGATGGTGTGAATCTTACGGTAGAACGAGACATTGAATATGAAGGCAGTATACATCATGTAGTTAAAGTTACCTTTGGAGATAATGTAGGTGATGCCCCTGACGATTATTACATTCTCTATTTAAATTCGGAAACGTTTCGTTTAGCTGCCATCAGGTATATAGTATCCTACCCTGGATATTTCAAAGACGGAGGTCATTCACAAGAAAAACTAATGACCTATGAGGGAGAACAAACCATAAACGGCATTACTTTTCCCAGGAGCCATCGCACTTTTATGTGGGAAAACGATAAAAAAGGTGCATACGTTACAGATATTACACTTTCTGATATCGAGTTTAGACCGGCTACGGATAAATCGTATTTTCAAGTACCAGACGGCAGTCATGTAATGGAGGGTTTAACAGAATAAAAAGAACTCAGTGTAATATCTAAAATCTTATTTAGCTATGTAGTAAGGTTAAAGACTTGACTTTTGACTAGCTCGAATACCAAAGAAACAGTCACAGTCACAGTCACTTATAACACATTATTAAGCCAACGGTTTTCGTAGAACAGGTGTCCTTAGAAAAAGTAATACTTATGAAAAGCCGAATTTTTGTTCTTTCAACGTTGATAATACTGGTATGCACCTATTGTAACGAAGATGAAGATATACTTAGAACTGTTTGCGATGAGGTGGTTATACTAAACAGTGAACAATTCAAGAACGCTACAACTGATTTTTTTACGGTAATTGATGTAGAGGTTGAAGGCGATTGTATGAATATAAAGTACAGTTCCTCAGGTTGTAGTGGTGAATCTTGGGTAATGGAGCTGATTGATGCTAATGTAATCAAAGAAACAAATCCTGTTCAACTTGATCTGCGTTTAATCCTAAAAAATAAACCAATATCCACTGAAAGTGGATAGATTTCAAGAAAGAATGAAATTCTTATTCAACTATAAAATTGTCATCGCTGTGATCGGAGGGCTTTCTATGATGCTCGAGATATTCATCGACCATTTCATCAGTAATATTTCCTGTACTCCAAGCTCCATAACCTATCG
>JBCCSU010000269.1:0-6406 GCA_039199635.1 Bacteroidota bacterium
AAAATTATACTGATCATTTGCAGGAGCATTTTTACCATTAATTTCCGCCAACCGTTGTTGGATCTCTTTTTTGTCTTTTACATAACCATAAATAGGATCTGTACTTTCAAGAAGTATGGAGTTATTATCCGCATTGGCAATAATGTAGATATGATAGCTGGTCTCAACTATAGTATGTTCAATATCTAAAGCATGGAAGAGGTAGGAATAAAGTGATGTAGCCGATAAACAGTCATACGCTCCGGATTTTGAGAGTGTTCTAAATGAGGTGTAGGGCGTATAACGTTTCAAAAATTTGCGATGCGTCTTATAGAAAACGAAAGAAATGAAATCCTCCTGACGTTTGAATTTACTCCGCTTTGATTCAAGACCTTGAATATAGCCAGTGAGTTTCTCCGTTAATTCGCGAAGATCAAAGTCACTGGCATCAGGATCTGCCATGAGCAATCTCCCAAGCGCCTCATCAACATTAGTAAAGTAATTTGCTTCAAATTCCGAATGAAAATTAATTCTTTCTAAATCCTGCGCGCTTGCTGAAATACATAAACCTAACCATAAACTCAAAAAGGAATTCTTAATCATCTCTTATCTCCAACCTAATTACTTAACATTAAGTTAACATTAAATTAATAAATGGACAACTTATGTTAACATTAAGTTAACATTGGAATTGTATCTTCCTCAGCCAATACAAAAACTTTTTCATCAATATGCGGAATAAAGCAGCCAGAGAGCAGTTAGACCAGGTGTTTGCACGACAACGAAAAAGAGCATTGAGCTTACGAGTGGAACCTCTGCAACGCCGCGTGGTGCGACTGAGGCTACTTAAAAAGTGGATTGAAAATAATGAAAAGTGGATACAACAAGCCATCTATGCTGACTTTGGAAAACCTGCTGATTCTGTCAGTTTATCTGAGGTTTACCCACTGCTCACTGAAATAAAAGATGCCATCAATAACATTAAATCATGGTCGAAAGGGGTAAAAGTAGACTCCTCCATGGCTTATCTCAGTACCATCTCCCATATTGCCTATGAGCCTAAAGGCGTATGTCTCATAATAGCCCCTTGGAATTTTCCCTTTTTACTTACTCTAGGGCCCCTGGTATCAGCGCTTGCCGCAGGAAATACGGTAATGCTCAAACCCTCGGAAATGACTCCGAACACGTCGAACTTGATTGATAAGCTCATCAATGAACTTTTCCATGAGGACGAAGTAGCTGTATTTCAGGGCGATGCTAACGTGTCAAAAAAACTGTTGACATTACCCTTTGATCATATCTTTTTTACGGGAAGTACTCAGGTAGGAAAAATAATAATGAGTGCTGCCGCGGATCACCTGGCATCGGTCACGCTTGAGCTAGGAGGTAAGTCACCTACTGTAATAGACGAAACGGTATCCATTAATGATGCCGCGAAAAAAATAGCTTGGGGAAAATTCATGAATAATGGACAAACTTGTGTCGCACCGGATCATTTGATCGTGCATGAAAGTATCTTTGAAGAATTTATTACAGCACTTAAAATACAGATCACAAAGCTTTTTGATTCGGAAAACCTTGGCTTCTCAAAATCCCCTGATTACGCTCGAGTTATCAATAAACAACACTTTGAGCGGTTAAGAGAACTGTATAATGACGCTGTTTCAGGTGGGGGAAAGTTGATTATGGGCGGAGAAATGATAGCCTCAGAATGTTTTATCTCACCCACTTTGCTTACCGATATTTCTCCTGTATCTAAAATAACGAGTGAAGAGGTGTTTGGTCCGTTGTTACCGATCATTAAGTACTCCTCATTGGATGAGGTGATTATGCAGGTGAATAGCCAACCAAAGCCACTGGCATTCTACTATTTTGGAAACTCTCGGAAAAATCGAAAACGGCTGATGAGAGAAACATCATCCGGCACATTTTGTGTCAATGATTGCGTAATACAGTTCAGCCATCCGAATTTACCTTTCGGAGGTGTAAATCACAGCGGAATGGGTAAGTCACATGGAAAATACGGTTTTCTGGCCTTTTCGAATGAAAAAGCAGTTTTACGTCAGCGGGTTGGTTTAACCACTACCAAGTTAGTTTATCCTCCTTACGGAAAGCGAACCCATATTATCCTAAAACTTCTCAAAAAGTATTTTTAGCGGCTCATGTACAATCTTCAAGAGGATTGACGCGTTCATTTCACATGAAGATGATGTGGTGTGCAGTATTTTTAACAGGCTTTGCTTGTACTAGTGAGGAATATGAAGTTAACACTGTAGTTGGCCGTTGGGAAATGGAATGGAATTTAGAGGAGATGACTACTACGGGTCAGATCGAGTTTACGGAAGAGGGAACTGCTAGTATAGTAACTGATTTTATACGGAATGAACTCTTGCCGTCCGGATCTCATACAGCCGATTTCCGATGGAGTTTTACTCCGGAGAGCTTGGAATTAACTCGTATTGATAATCAACTCACACTGTCCTATCAAATCATCACCAAAGACAAAAGCACTATCAAGCTGAATTATGCTGATGAAATTCAGATCACCCTACTCAGGATACGGTGAAGTGTTTCTAAAACCACTCTTTTCTTTGCTACCTTTGATAAAGGAATATTTGTTAAAGCAGCATGAAGAAAGTACTGACAGTTATAGGCGTTATTGTCATTTTATTAGTGGCCGCAGCCGCCATAGTCCCTGTAGTTTTCAAGGATGATATTAAAGTAGCCGTAGATAAAGCACTTGCCGAATCAGTAAATGCAGATATCGTCTGGGATGCCGAAGATTTTAGCCTTTCCCTTTTTAGCAACTTTCCTAACGCTACGGCAGGGCTCAATAATTTTGGGATACTAAACCGTGCGCCTTTTGACGGTGAGATCCTCTTTGCCGTACGAGAACTTGAGGTAGAAGTAGATCTATTCAGCCTTTTCGGTGATCAAATTAAGATTAACGGGATCATACTGAACACACCAGAAGTTAATATTAAGGTATTAGAGGATGGCAGTGCTAATTATGATATTGCTATTCCAAGTGCAGACACTACTGTGGTAGAAACCATTGAATCTGCGGAAGCTACCGCTTTTAACATTGGAATAGATCATTGGGAGATCATAGATGGGCACATCGTTTACGATGATGCCAGCCTGCCATTTAAACTTGAACTGAATCATGTACAGCATAACGGTAGCGGTAACTTAAATCAGGATGTATTTGACCTGAATACTTTCACGAAAGCAGATTCAGTCACCGTGGTTTTTGACGGAATAGAATACGTCTCTAATAAGACCTTAGAAGCTGATGCTATTATTACCATCAGTGATGAATTCGGAAAATATACTTTCAAAGAAAATGTAATTAAAGTCAATGACTTTGGGTTAAGCTTTGAGGGCTCCCTGGCATTATTATTTGACGGCAGTATGGACATGGATATTAAATACGCTGCACCGGAGAGCTCTTTCAAAAGCTTACTTTCTTTGGTGCCCGGGGTGTACACCCAAGATTTTGGTAACATTAAAACGGATGGCACCCTCTCTTTTACAGGTGGAGTAATAGGCAAATACGACAGTCTCTCACTACCTGCCTTCAATTTGATCTTGAATGTGGACGATGCCATGTTCCAATATCCTGATCTTCCCACTGCCATCTCTAACATTAATATGAATCTGATGGTAGACAATAAAGACGGTAACATTGATCATACCAGTGTTAACCTAAAGTCTTTTCACATGGATTTTGGTCAGAACCCCATCGAGGCGCAATTATTGATCAAAAACCTGGTAAACTATGACCTAGAGGCGAGTGTAAATGGGCGATTGAACCTGGGTGAGTTAAGTTCTATGTTTCCTATAGAGGGAACATCTCTCAAAGGAATATACTCCGTTAATCTATCAGCCAAAGGTATTTATGATAGTCTGAAAAATCAGATACCCACGGTATCTGCAAGTATGAATTTAACTGACGGATATGTGAAAAGTGCTGAATTTCCTTACGCTCTTGAAGACTTAAGCTTTGAAGCATTAGTTAAGAATGAGTCTGGTGATATGGACGATCTGTATGCAAAAGTAGATGACTTTACGATGGTTATGGATGGGGAACCATTCAAGGCTGCCCTCACATTTGAAAATCTAGCTAACTATACCTGGGATCTGAGTGCCAGCGGTGGTTTAGATCTAGAGAAGATTACTAAGGTATTTCCCCTGGAGGGAATGGAACTGAAGGGACAGGTAAAAGCGGACCTTAACACGAAGGGCAATATGGCTTCTTTAGAAGCTGAAAAATATGATCAGCTACCTACAAGCGGTGACGTTTCTATTTCAAATTTTGAATATATAGACGCTGAGCTGCCCTATAACGTCACTATTTCTGAAGCTTCCGCATCTTTTGATCCCCGAAAGATCACCATCAATTCATATCAAGGAACCGTAGGTAAGAGTGATATGGAAGTGACAGGATCAGTATCCAATTATATTGCCTATCTGTTCGGAGAAAATCAGGTGCTCAAAGGCAGTATGACTTATAAAGGTAAACTCCTGGACCTTAACGAATTTATGGAAGAGGAACCAGCCACTGCCTCGTCTGCTCCTGCAGAAGGGGAAAGCCAGGAAGGTGAAGAGGAATATGGGGTTATACCTGTCCCGGATAATATAGATTTTCTGATGAAATCCTCAATCAGCAGAGTGGAAGTAATGGACATGAGCATCACTAATGCAGTTGGAGATATTGTGGTAAAAGATGGCGTAGCGCGATTTAAAAATGTGAAGTTTAATTTATTAGAAGGTGCTTTTGCCATGAATGGGGCTTACGATACCCGCGATATTGAGAAGCCCAAGTACGACTTTGACCTGGACGTACAGGATCTATCTATTCAGAAATCTTTTGCTACTTTCAGCTTAGTTCAGTCATATGTTCCCATCGCTAAACTGATAAACGGTAGCTTATCCACTGATTTTAAGGTTTCAGGCTTGTTAAATGAAGAAATGATGCCGGACTTAGCTTCGGTAAATGCGGCCGGACTCCTTAAAATAGCGCAAGCCACTTTAGGGAACTCAAAGATTATGAATAGCATTAATTCACTCACGAATTTAAGTAGTAGCGCAGACGGTGAGACTACTTTAAAGGATGTATTGATGTCGGCTACTATTGAAGACGGTAAGTTTAGAGTAAAGCCGTTTGATTTAAAGCTTAAAGGTTTTGAAACTACCATTTCCGGCTTTACCTCACTTGATGGCGGTATCAATTATAACCTAAAAATGGATGTACCCGCTAATAAACTGGGTTCACAGTTTACAGGATTAGCCTCCTCGCTAACTGGCGGGAATGTTTCAGATGATACTATGATCCCGATAAAGATCGGATTGGGAGGTACCTATGATAACCCTAAACCGCAGCTATTGATGGACGATCAAAAGCAGCAGGCCAACGCTGCAGTTAAGGAAAAGGCCAAAGAAGAAGCTAAAGATGTAGCTTCTGATCTATTAGATAAAGTGAAAGACGATAAGGCCAAAGATCTGATAGGTAATATTATAGGTGGTAATAATAAGCAAGATACCGTTAAGACAGATTCTACTGCCACTGCTGATCCTAAAAAAGCACTTGAAGATGCTGCTAAAGACAAGATCAGGAACCTGTTTAAGAAGAAAAAGAAGAATTAGATCTGTAGCATGAATATGGTAATATGTTGAATAGGCCATTAATTATCTACTATTTGAAACAACTACTAGAATAAGTAATATTGTATTGTTTATGGGAATCCCAAAAAAAATCGAAAGCTGTCCAATTGTTGATAGTGTAGTAGAACTTAGATTTAAGAGCAACATTTTTCCTAATGCGGTTTTCGGTCTTTTTTTCAATTCCCTTCAACAGGAATTTCCCAACGTGGAAAAACTTCCAATTTTACAGTTGCCAGAGCAATTAAGAGATTCTGATCCCAATTTCAGATATAAGGCGCAATATCGTCTAACATCTAGTGATCGATTTTCTGTTTCAATTGGTCCAGATGTACTTGTGCTAGGGTCTCCAATGCCATATCCTGGATGGGATACTTATTTTAGTAAAATAAAATTTGTAATTGAAAAAGTTTTCCAAATTGGTGTTATTCAAGAAGTTAATAGACTAGGCGTTAGGTTTATTAATTTTTTTGACTCAGACGTATTTGAGAAGATTAACTTAGATATATCAATAAATGGTTCTACTCATAAGCCCCAAAACACTCAACTAAGAACTGAAATAGAAAAGAATGGATTTTTAAATACATTAAACATTGCAAACAATGCAAGGCAAGTGATTGGGAACAATCAAGAAAACGCATCCTATCCTTCGGGGATGTGCGCAGAACGCGTTGCCATATATCATGCTGGAGCTGTATACCCAGGGGTTGCTATATTGGCTATAGCTATCTGTGCTGCTTCAGAAAACCATGTTTTGAATGTT
>JBCCSU010000270.1:0-6363 GCA_039199635.1 Bacteroidota bacterium
TGATTGTAAACTTATGGTTGGAATACGTCTTGAAATAAAAAAGTTGGAATAGACCATCAAAAGTAACCCCGAAGATGTTCATCTCCGGGGTACTCCCTCAATCAACGGCTATAAGCAACCGCTTTCCTTTAACTTGAGACTACCTAAGGTTCAAGCTTTAAGACTGACTTCTGAACAATCTTATTGTTTCACTAGTCTATATCGGCGGATCTGATCTTCGTTATGGATTATCTCCAATAAATAAAGGCCTGGTTTCAAGAAGCGTAGTGAAAATTGTTCATCCACTTCAATTACTTCCTTTTGGAGAACCGCAATTCCCTTACTATCGATCACTTTGATCATGCTTTCTTTTAAGTCTCTTACATTCAGCACTTCTTTTACCGGATTCGGATAAAATGGGAGACTATTGAATCTGTAGCTAACGGAAGTTACGGCTATAGCCTCACTCGTAGTTGCTTCACAACCATTGGCATCACGAACTGTAAATGTATATTGGCCATTGGGTAATGAAAAAACATTATCATCCTGGAAATCTATACCATTAGATAAATATCTATAAGGAGGAAGACCTTCAGAAGCTGACAATGTAACAACACTACCATCAAAAGAGGCTGACAGGTCTGGACCAATGACTGAAAGATCAAATTGAACTTGAGTGGTTCCGCAGACATTCGTTAATTCTACCTCATAAGTACCTGTATCGGATTTTCTTGTAGAAGTGATTGTTAGTGAAGAACTTAAAATTTCATTAAGTACCTGACCATCTTTTTTCCAAACAAACGTATCAGTATTATCAGAATTTACTAGAATATCGATACTTTCATTAGTGCAAATTTCAAAGCTACTCGTATTGAAACTGGTAAAGGGCTGGGCACAAAACGAAGCAAAACCACCGTAGAAACCAGACCCTGCATTGGTATTCAAGTTTTCGGTAACTGAATAATTAGCTGAAGCAAGGTCGTAAGAATAAACCACACCATTAAAGTTTAAGCCTCCTTCATTGGTTACTCCTATTAACCTATCATTCGATAACAGCAAATTACCTTCGGGCCTTGAACCGTTATTAAATTCAAAGTCGTGAAGCTTTGTAAAAGTAGAGTTTGCTAAATCGTATTGAAACAAAGTACCCGCATTATTGGAACCTCCGGATCGAGCATTTCCATAAATAATATTGTTATCAATTGTCAACTTGGACGCTATCTCCAAGCCATCTTCGCTTGAAGCAAAACTGTAAAGCGTATTCATATCATTTAATATAGGATCATACTCATAAATTACACCGCGGTTATTTGTTCCACCACGTTGAGTAGTACCATATAGCTTCCCATTTGGTGCTACTATAATTGCCTCAGGAGAACTGGTGCGACCATCATTGCCCGTTAATCCAAAATCAACGTTTTTACTGTAACTATTGGTGGCGATGTTAAAGCTAAACAGGACACCATGCCCTAATACACCGCCATCACCGGTAGTTCCTATCAGGTTACCGTCAGCCCCTATAGTAAGCGGTCTTGGGTTATTTCCTGAGGTAGCCGCATTAAAATCAAATTGCTTAGTAAAGGTGTTACTAACAGGATCATATGAAAAAAGAACGCCAGAATTATTCACACCTCCGGAATTAGTGGTTCCGTAAATCAACCCATCGGCTGCCTGTATAAGGCTTCCCTGTGGAAAACGACCATCTGTTCCTAAAAAGGAATGTAGTAATTCTGAAGCTCCTGTTGACAGATCGATTTTGAATATCGTACCCTGGTCGGCCGTACCTCCTTCACGCGCTGTACCGTAATAAAATCCATCTGATGCTTTGAGCGTACTTCGGAAAGGAATATTTCCAATCAAAGTTTCCCCAAATATTGCTTCTATACTGAGTTGATCATTAGGTAGATTATAGGAATATAGCCCTCCCTCTCCCACTGACGTCTCTCTTCCCACTCCAAAAAACTGACCAGGACTAGTCTCTATAATACGACCTAGCCCCCTAGAGACATCCGTATTTATTTCCTTTAACTCGTCCAACTGATTAGAAGTTGGATCAAAAGAAAAGATAGCCCCGCCAAACGCGTGATTATACAACTTACCATCAGAACCCACAATAAAGCTCTTTCTTATATCTGAAGTAGTAGTTGTAAGATCTGTAATTTTTGTAAGGACGTTGGTTGAGGGATTAAAAGAAAAAACAGACCCGTTAGTGGTGGGGTGACTTCTTGTGGTACTGTACATCAGACCATTAGACGCTTCCGTTAAACCAACAGCGTCAGCACCAATTACACTTTCATCTAACTGACCTTGTTCTGTAAATATATCATTAGCGATATCATAGCTATAAACTATCCCACCATTATTAGCTCCAAAGCTGTTGTCTCTACCGGTAATACCATACAACAGACCATTACCAGCTTGTACCAGTCTACCCGTAGATGGTCTTAGGTCTGCTGAAGTACCTGAACCAAAATTATGTAGCACCTGAACGGTATTATTTGCTAAATCGTAGCTATAGAGCGTTCCCAAACCTTCTGAGCCACCCGATCCCGTAGTGCCGTAAAGCAGTCCATTGCTCGCAATAATTGGCGAGCTGGCTGGAAATGCTCCGTTACCGTTGCCAAATCTGAAAACTATTTGGTACAGTCCAGTGGTAATATCATAAGTGTACAAATACCCAAACTGATTTGCATCACATTCCGAGTTGGCCCCAAGCAGTTTACCGTCAGGTAATTCAACAGGCGTGTCATATGATTCATCATTTGTACCGAAACTAGCCAGTGCTATGATTCCGGAGTTGGTTTGATCAAACTCAAATAAAATACCCGAGTTATTTTCTCCACCGCGTAAGGTAGTTCCATACACCTTACCATTCGAGTGTAACATAAGACCAGCTGATGGTCTTCCTCCGGGCTTATCTACTGGTAATGGAAAGAGTACGTTATAGTTTTCCCCATTTTCATCAATCATAAATAGCCCCCCGGCATTGCTTGGGCCTCCTTCGCGATAAGTACCTATAAATAATTGTTGAGAATAACAGTTTATACATAGCAGACATACAATAACAGTAAAAAATAGCTTCATTCTTATTCGGTTTGCGTTTTAATCACTCCGAAAGATGAATGAAATCATTAAATCACAGCCCCATGTGTGTTTGAGCGCCCATATCCAATGAATATACGCCACTATAATCTTACTGAAGTACGGTTTGGGACTACTTCAAGGCTAACTTTTTGACAAGCTGTAAAAAATCATCCCTGCGCCTTTCGGCTAATGGTAATTCATGTCCGTTTTTCAGAATTACCTTTCCACCTTCGCGTTTATCATACCGATCAATATGATGTAAATTGACCAAAAAAGATTTATGGGTTCTAAAGAAGTCATACGATCCTAATTGCTTATCGTAGTTAGACAGTGTTTGAGAAACCATTACCCTACGACTGTCTACATGGTAAAATTTGGTGTAATTCGCTTTAGACTCGCAATACAGGATATCTGAAAGAGACCAGATATATGTGGCTTCCGAAGTATTAATAACCAGTTTTTGTTCTTGTGAACGCTTAGCAGATACATTATGGATAAGCGTAGCCAGCCGGTTTTCCTGATCCACAAGCCCCAATTTACTTTTCGCTCGTGCTACAGCTTCTTGAAGCAAATCCGGATCAACGGGTTTCAATAAAAAATCCACCGCCGATAAGCGAAAAGCTTCCACAGCATATTTCTGATGCCCTGTAGTAAATATTACCGGTATCTCTTCTAATGGAATACGCGAAAAAAGCTCAAATGACTTTTGATCCCCAAGTTCAACATCCAGAAACAATATATCAGGTCTGATATGCTTTATTTTCAATTCAGCACTACTTAGAGAGGAGACACTTGAAATACTACCAATTTCTTGGCAATATGTCGTGATTAGTTGAGTTAGACCATCGGAGGCACGCTGTTCATCATCTACTATTAGAACATTCATGTTCAAATAAATGTAAACCCAAATTAAACCGCAACATGCAGAGTGGCTATAGTGCCGCGCCCTTCCTTATTTCCTGCCACATGTAAATAAGAATTTACCTTATCAAGGTATTTAAGTCGTTCTCTGATATTGCTTAAGGCTATAGAAGAACCTTTCTCAGAATTTTCTACAATGCCCTTCCCATTGTCTTCAACGTTAATTTTGAGGATATCTTTTTCCAGTTTAAAAGTCAGCTTTACTTTTCCCTGATATTTTACCTCTGCCAAACCATGTTCCAAGGCATTTTCTACCAGAGGCTGTATCAACATAGGTGGCAGTTGTATATCATCAACATCTATTTCAGGAGATATTTCAATTTCAAAATCAAAATTTTCCTTAAAGCGAAAACGCTGTATTTCCAGGTAATCTTTAAGCAATTGTACTTCTTCTGAACAGCTGATTTTTTTAAAAGTAGATAGATCCAAGATTCGCCTGATCAGATGGGAAAACTTAGACAAAACCCTTACGGCCTCTTTGGGTGAATTAGATAATACTGCATCCTGGATAGCCGCTAACGCATTAAAAATAAAATGCGGGTTCATTTGGGCTCTCAACAACTGCTGCTCCAGGGTATTTTTATCGCGCTGTGCCTTAAGTTTATTTTGACGGATAACGATGAAACTTATTACTATAGCCAATATGAAAAATAAGGTCAATAATAAAATGAGTAATCTTTGTTGATTCAATCTTAGGCTATCAATAGCTTGCTGCTGATTTAATTGTAGAATTCGGGCTTCCTTTTTCTCAGATTCATACCTCTCTTGGAGCTCTTGCATCTGCTGGCTGCGTTGCTCCGAAAATGTGTTTTTATAGAGTTCAAAATACTGTTCACGGGTTTCAAAAGCACGCTTATAGTTTCCTTGTTTTCGGTAGAGGTCTATGAGAATACCAAGACTATTCATTTGGAATCGAGTATCTCCTATTTCCGTATGAAGTTGTAGTGCTCTTTTTCCGTAGTAAATAGCGTTGTCATAATCTCTCAGGCTGTTATAAGCTTCTGCAAGTCCAAAATGAGCTTTCGCAATATCCTTTAACTCTAAACTATCTGTGGCCAGTGTTTCTTGATGTAGTTCTATGGCTTGGCGATAATCATTTTTAAGCAACGCTGTCATGGCTAAACTAAAATTTGACTTGGCTATTTCGTTAGCTTCACCTCTTTGAACGGCCAATTCTCTTGCCATCGTGCCATAAAAATAAGCGCTATCCAATTCTCCCATAAAACGTAGTATACTACTTAGATTCAGAGCAGCATAATAACTGCCTCTTAAATCTCCGGTAGTTTTACTCAAACGAATGGCCCTTTTATAGTATTCCGTAGATTCACCGTACCTGGCGAGTCTGGATAATCCTATGGCCACGTTATTTAAACCAGCAGACATTTTGGAAGTATCTTGCAGTTGTTCAGCGAGTTGTAACGATTTCAGATAGTACTTATGACTTTTTTCATCTTCTTTACTTAGGAAGTAAGCAGAACCCAAAGCTCTATTTACCTGATACAGTTTATCAAGTTCTACATCATCAATGTACTTTTCCGCTCCAAGAGCATAGACTAATGCGCTATCATGTTGGTACAGTTTATAATATAAGTTACTCAACAGCAAATAACTCCGATACTGTCCGGATCGGAAGTTAGCCCTATTTGCCTCTTTGAGGGCCTGAAAAGCAAAAACAACCGCAGAATCTGGCAGGATATTGCCATTTGCTTTTTGATATGCATGATGGAATTGAAGTGTATCAATTTGAGCCCAGGTTACATTTAAGCTAAAACACCAAAAGACCTGTAAGGCCAGTAAGTGGGTTAGGATTATTTTCATGAGGGAGTGAAGATTGATCCAATAACTATTGAAAGATGAGGTCAACTCAATTAACGAAGTTGTTCTTTTAAATTGACATTAAAAATTTTCGAATGTGAGAATAGATAAGTTATCTAACCAATGAGAACGTGAACTGACCGGTTATACCTGACCTTCTACCTCCGGGAGGTACGCTATAATTAAACGAAAGCACCAAAGTACCTTCATTGAGTTCATCTATCTTCAGTTCTACATCATCATCTCGCGTAAGGATATTGATATCATCTGACTTAATGTCGAATGTACCTTGTTCAGACCATGGATTACCACCGTTTTGAGTTGTGTATCTATTCTCAGTGATTTGCAGCGTGAAAGAAGTAAATTGATCTGAAACATCAATATTATCATTGATTACACCGTTAACTTGCCATAGGCCTGCCAACGCATTAAGTTGAGCGGTTTTCGGATCAATAGTATTTGCGTCATCATCGTTACCACAACCACCATAAAACAGAATGAAAATAACAGTATTTATTAAAAGAACCTTTTTGAGCATGTATGATCGTATTTAGCTTTATAACA
>JBCCSU010000271.1:0-6359 GCA_039199635.1 Bacteroidota bacterium
GCGTCATGGCGGACGGAGCCGATTGGCACTTGGAATAGTGCGATCGTCCTTTCAACATCGCTTCTGATCAAATGGAAGCGACCTCAGGCTATTTTCGAGCTCCAACCAATCAGATAGATAACTTTTCACGAAGAAAAGAAAAATTTTAAAAGAGGCCTGGCTCTTGTTATAGGAAACAGTGACTATAGCCACACTACAAATTTGGCAAATCCGAAAAATGATGCTGCGGATATACAAAAGGCATTAGAGCGGCTAAATTTTGAAGTTATGAAATTCGATAATCTCAGCAGCTCAGAAATGAAAAAGGCCATTGGCAATTATTTACTTAAACTGGAAGAATATAAAACCGGTGTAGTCTTTTACGCAGGCCATGGTATTCAGCACACCGGGCGTAATTATCTTGTACCGGTTGATATTAAAATTAAAAATGAGTTAGAAATTACCGGTAAATGCTTTGACACAGGGAGTATTATCACCAGAATGAACCTGATGGAAGTGGAAACCAGTGTCATCATTTTAGATGCTTGTCGCAGTAATCCATTTACAGATCTCAAGACTCGCCAAACCGATAGTACAAATGGACTGACCGGAACGGATGCTCCTCCGGGTACCATCGTAGCTTTCGCTACAGCCCCCGGACGAACGGCTTCTGATGGTACCGGTAGAAATGGGTTATACACTCAAGAAATTCTTAAACATATCTATAAGCCTGAACTAAAAGTAGAGGATCTTTTCAAACAAGTACGAGTGAGTGTGATGAACAAATCCCGAAACCAACAAATACCCTGGGAAACTTCTTCATTGATAAAAGATTTTTATTTTTACCATCAGTCTAACTAACTCACAGCTAACAAATTAACTACAATGAAAAAAGGTATACTTATTTTATTACTTATGGTCATTTCGGCCGTAGGTTTTACTCAAATTAAAGTAGGTGTTAAAGGAGGTCTAAATGTTTCAAGCTATTTTTTTGATCCTGATCCTGAAAATAATGATATCAAAGCACTAGCCAGTTTTCATCTTGGAGGTTTTCTAAATTATGAAGTAGCAGAAAATATTAGCATACAAGCTGAGCTGTTATACTCTGGAGAAGGTGGCAGGTTGGTAGGAACCGGAACTGATGACACAGGGCTGCTTGATCCCGGTGAAGTTGATACTGAACTTAGAGATAAATATAGTTGGCTTGCACTACCAGTATTAGCAAAATATAGTTTGTCATCTGGATTAACTTTTGAAGCAGGTTTTGCTTTTAATTTTCTATTATCAGCAGAAACATCATTCGCTGTAAGCGATGATAATTTAGAAGTTGCTTTAATTTCGGACTTCAACGATTCTGTTAAAGGTTTAGATACCCGCTTTGCCATTGGGGCAGGCTATGAACTCGCTTCTGGCCTAAGCTTCAATGGTAGATATTCTTTTAGTCTTGGAAATATTTACACACAAGAATACACGGATGAGAATAACGGACTTGAAGGCGGTTTAGGGGTTTTTCAACTTAGTGTAGGCTTTCCTATATACGCTAAATAGCTCATAACTGTCCTCTATCAGACTATCATTATTTATTATTAAATTCGAGGGAAACCGAGGAACGAAATTCTGCTATATTTGTGTTCCAACAAAGAAAATAAATACGTAAGTAGATCATAGAAATAATGAGTAAAACAATTGAATTAACAGATGCTAATTTCGAGGAGCATTTAAGCAGTGATCAACCTGTATTGGTCGACTTTTGGGCTGAATGGTGCGGACCGTGTAAAATGATTGGCCCTGTAGTAGAGGAACTCGCCGGAGATTATGATGGAAAAGCGGTGATTGGAAAGGTAAATGTGGATGAGAATCCTAACATTTCTGCCAAATACGGAATTAGAAGTATTCCCACGTTACTGGTTTTTAAAGGTGGAGAAATAGTAGACAAGCAAGTTGGGGCCGTTCCCAAAGGAGTACTGTCACAAAAATTAGATGCACAGTTAGCTTAATAGCCAAAAATTTACATACAAAAGGCGATCGATTGATCGCCTTTTGTGTTTTTATTCTATGGGTTTCGCCGATACTGCTAGAACTACCATTAGAAATAATATAGCACTCCTTAAAAGAGGAGTAGGTGTTAAGCAAAGAATTCAAGATTATCGGCCAGTTAAAAGAAGAAACCCTCCTTATGCCATGCTTAAAAAATGGCGTTCAGGCAGAACGAAAAGAAGATTAAAAAATCGATTTACTGTTCTGGTTATCTTCATCTTGTTTTCCATATTCGCTTTCGTAATCTTAAAACTATTTAAGTCCATCTAAATAGCTTTTAATTCTTTGATCATCCGGAGCTAAGTTATGGGCTTTTTCCAGATCGGCCTTGGCAAGATCCGTAAACCCGGATATCGCTTCAAACTTGCCATGACTAAAGTATGGAAGCGGCTCCTCAGGAAAAAGCGCTTTATTTAATTCATAAACAAGATTGGCTTCTGCCAATTGAAATGAAGAAAATAGAACTAACCCATAGGTATTCAACTCATACTTATCAGAAATGACAGCCTGAAGTTTAATGAGTATATCAGGTCGGTTCGCCTCAATGTACTCTATACCCTGGTCTACAAAAAGCTTGTTTAACTTCAAAACCCCTTCATAGTTGGGAGTATAGCCTTCATTTCTTACTATGTCCACCATATCCTGCTCCAGACTTTTACGCGGTGACTCTACAATTCGGCCTAATTCCGTGTTCTCATTGTGGAAAAGAATAGTAGGTACACGATGTATATTCAAACCAGCTTCCTCCCGCCCCGGACTTTGCTTATAATTTTGAAAAGTGCGGTCCACGCATACTAATTTCAACTTAGAGAAGTCAAAATCAACGCTTTCAAGGCTTTTGATTATCCTGGGTATTTCACGTTTACTGTCACCACACCAAGTGCCCATAAATACTGTTATGGAATCAACACCAGCTATGTTTTCCTTTAACGCTTTCAATTCATTTTCTGCAGGTCTGTATTCGGAATAATTCTTTTCAAACCACTCGCTGTATGGAGAACTTCTTAGCCTATCAGGGCGCCATTGGCCTAGCAGTTTATCAGCACGGTTAGCTGTTTTCACCTCATAAGATTGTGCCTTTAAAGAAAAAGTGACGGATAAAAGTGTGATCAATAAAATAGTGTATTTCATAGTTGAGTATGTTTATTTCTGGCCAAGTTAATGGGTGGCGGATAGAGCGAGTGTTAACGAACTTCAAACAATTGTTAAATGGTTGTTAAGGCTTCTTCTTTAACTTAGGCCTTTTCCATTTCTCAGGGATCCTATTGAAAAAGAATAGTCATTTATCACATATGCTTGAGCTCAACCTAGCAATGCTCTTTATGAGTACCTCAGGTGTGTTGGGTAGATTTATAGAGATGCCACCCCCTGTTACTATCTGGTGGAGATGTTTACTTGCTGCTGTATTCTTGATTATCTTTTGTGTTTGGAAAAACATTAATCTAAAAATTCATCATAAAAAGGATGTAGGTAGGGTTTTATTAAGTGGCATATTTTTAGGGTGTCACTGGGTAACTTATTTTTTCGCTTTACAGTATTCGAGCGTGGCCATTGGAATGCTCTCACTTTTTACGTATCCTGTATTTACAGCCTTTTTGGAGCCATTGTTATTAAAAACTAAGTTTCAGCCTACCCATATCTTATTGGCCGCCCTCCTGGTGGCCGGGGTTTACATTCTAGCTCCTAGCTTTGATCTTGGAAACAACTATGCGAAAGGCATTTTCTTCGGGCTAGTATCTGCTTTGCTATATTCGCTAAGAAATCTTCTCCTTAAAAACAGAACTAAAAATTATCACGGTTCCGCACTAATGCTTTATCAAATGGTGGTAGTCGTGCTATTGCTGGCACCTATGTTGGCCATGTATAATCAGGTAATGTTGACGGTACAGTGGCCGGCAGTGGTAATACTGGCGCTCATCACGACAGCTGTAGGGCATACTCTCTTTGTGATTAGTTTTAAGCACTTTTCAATAAGTACTGCCAGCATCATTAGTAGTGTTCAGCCGATTTACGGAATTATATTGGGTATGTTATTTTTAAATGAAATACCGGGCGTAAATACGATAATCGGAGGATCACTCATCCTCATAACCGTTTTGATCGAAAGCATTAGGTCTTACAAATAGTTGATTCTACAGTACACTAGAAAACTAAATACCAAAAGACTATGACTATCAATATAATAACCCCAATGATCATAAGTGGCGATCTCTCAGGAAATTCGTAGCCACAAATGGGGCACTTCTTATGGTTAATATCGCTTTCCATAGCGCAGGAAGGGCATTCTTTTTTCTTCATGATCCTCGAAATTAACTTTTTCTACACTAGGAAGGGTTGGTTCGGTTATATTTGAAGCAACATTAAGAATCGTATTATGAATAGCCCAAATTGGAAAACTGCCAAAAAGTATAAAGATATCACCTATAAAAAATCAGGGGCTGTTGCCCGAATCGCCTTCAACCGACCTGAAGTTAGAAACGCCTTTCGGCCAAATACCACTTCTGAACTTTATGACGCCTTTCTTGATGCCCGTGAAGATGCAGGAATTGGGGTTGTGCTGCTCTCCGCTGAAGGGCCATCGTCTAAAGACGGTATTTACTCCTTCTGCTCGGGTGGTGATCAGAAGGCACGTGGAGACCAAGGCTATGTAGATGAGGGTGGCGTAGCAAGATTAAACATTCTCGAAGTTCAACGCCTAATACGCTTCATGCCTAAAGCGGTAATTGCCGTAGTGCCGGGTTGGGCGGTAGGAGGCGGTCATAGTTTGCACGTAGTCTGCGATTTGACATTAGCTAGTAAAGAGCACGCTATATTTAAACAAACTGATGCAGATGTTACAAGCTTTGATGGTGGTTACGGCTCCGCTTATTTAGCTAAAATGGTAGGGCAAAAAAAGCCAGGGAGATCTTCTTTTTAGGAAGAAACTATTCTGCGCAAGAAGCCTATGAAATGGGCATGGTGAACGCAGTGATTCCTCATGATGAATTAGAAGATACAGCCTATCAATGGGCTCAAGAGATATTAGAAAAATCCCCAACCTCCATTCGTATGCTCAAATTTGCGATGAATTTGACTGACGACGGCATGGTAGGTCAGCAGGTATTTGCCGGTGAGGCCACTCGCCTGGCCTACATGACTGAAGAAGCCAAAGAAGGGCGAGATGCTTTCCTGGAAAAGCGTAAGCCTGATTTCGGGAAGTTTAAAAGGGTTTCTAATTAGCAGTGAAAGCCATTATCCTAAATGTTATTTTTGCTTTGTTCGAAACGTTTATGGAATACAACGTCTAACAGCATCTTATCCATAAGAACCTAAAACAAAACGCTTATGGTTGTTCGTTTGCTCATAACTACTACTCTTTTTTTTATCTGTGGATACAACTATTCACAAGAAAAGAAACTAATAGAAAGTGTCAAAAATAGCGGAGCAAGACAGATTTATACACTTACAGACAAACAGGCCTTCAGTGTTTACAAACATGGAGTAGATCAAATTGACGATAATTACTTCAGTCATCTACATACGAGTATACCTATAGATTCAAGCCTTGATAATAACCTACCCATAGGTCACTACATTTCTATTTTTACAGATAGGCATTTATTAAAATCGGAAGTTTTCTCAATTACTGATTTTACTATTGAAGTAGGAAATAACCAAAGTGACCTTTTTATACAATTATGGCAAAGCGGAAAACTCATTAAAAATGCAGAATTGCGCTTGGAGAATAGAAAAATCAAGTTCAACTCAACATTGAATGGGTATTGGAAAAGAAAAACGAATAAGTCCGGACTACTGGAGATCACTATGGATTCCAAAAAATGGTATTATCACCTCAATAAGGATCTAAAAAACTCACGGTTTAAAAGAATATCGCAAAAATTAGTTTACGGCACACCTATCAAACATATCGTTACTCCAATAATTTTTACTTTGGAATTACCGATTCACGGTGTTAAATCGATCATACAAAGGCATACCTACGGTAATATTGGTAGAATAAAGTATTTCGGCATTCGTACATATGAAAAATTTGCCTGCCTTTTCGAAAAGTATTATTGTCAGAATGACTACAACAATAGGTTCAGGGGTTATGCAATCACTAATCAACCCAAATACAGGAAAGGCGATACTGTTAAGTTTAAAGCGCTTAATCTTTCAAAAAAAGGTCGGCCAAAAGGATCAAAACCTTTGAAACTTTATTTAAGAAAGTCATGGAGTGACTATAAGCTCCTTAGCGAGATTGAACCTTACCGAAAAGGAGGATACAGTTATAATCTGGTTCTACACGATTCCTTACAACTCAAGCTTGACAAAAGTTATGGTATAGCCATAGGGAAATCAAA
>JBCCSU010000272.1:0-6343 GCA_039199635.1 Bacteroidota bacterium
AAGCAACACCCAAACGACCCAGGTGATGGTCAACATGATGTCGATCATTTAAAAGAAGAGCAGACGCCTCTGGCGAAGGAGGTATCTTCTCATAGTCACTTACGCTAATACCATTCGATTGTCCATGGACTGAAAATACGAAGAGAAAAAGCATGAAAATGGCCGCAATGGCGATTCTACTGAGCTTCAAAATACACGAAAACATGACCTTATGAATTTAAGCCGAAACTATAGTATACTTTCTTAATCGAAGTATACAAAAGTATTTTAAAAATTACCATCAGCTATAAGTTCTTATTATTATTTAATGTGATTTATATCATAATAATCACTACAGAAGCGTAGATTCTAGATTGGTATTCATAATAGAAGACTTAGAGAAACCAAAAACCCCACATCTCTGCCGGGTTTTATCAAATTCTAGTTTAGGAAGCTCTTCTATCAGAGGACTTCTGCTCCGCCCACAATTTCAAGGGTTTCCTTCGTGATAGCCGCTTAACGGGTTCTGTTATAGCCGAGTTTTAGCTCTTTTAACCACACTCCGACTTTTTCTAATTACCAATCCTAGTGCATATCTAGGTTAAAAAAGTCTTCAAGAAAAGTCGCAGGTATCACTCAGCGAATACAACGCGCATATGGTCTAGCATTTAACACATTCATCAAGGCAGATAAAAGTCAAAAACGGATTCATTCATACATTTAAAATGACCTTTCGGACATTTATCAAAGCCAATTTTTGAACAAGGCCGACAATCGAGTTTGTTATTCTCGAAAATGGTAAACTTGGTGCGGTAAGGATACATGCCGAAGGCTGATAAATCAGGCTAAACAACTAAATGGGTTTTTAGAAAAAATACTTCGTATGATAGGATCTAGCAGTTAAAATCTTAATCATAAAACTGGCTTAATGTGTCCATATTTCGGTTATGGTATACTGCGCTGATGTAGACGTATTTATGATTACAAAAAAGGGAATACTCGATTCATATACCTAATAAGCTGATGTCGGCAGATTCAATAGAATCGAAGACACTTTCTCAACTTACTCAAGTTGCCAGAAAAGCCTTTAATTTCCTTAAATTGAGAGCGTTGCAAGATTAATAACCTTAAGCGATTAATTGGATAGGTCACTGTGTATAGAAGTGCCCAAATTTTATTAAAACCGTCCAAATTTTAACGTTAAGAAGTAATTCATGTTCTCAAAGTCTTGCTCCCTGGAAAACTCTAACTCTAGATCCTGGGTAAATCTCTTAGTTACCCCCATGGCAATTCTAAAGTGACGGGCTACATTTACTTCAAGCCCAATTCCCGGCTCTAAGTACCAGAAGACATCATCATCAATGATCTCATCGAAATCCGAATTACCATTATCTTGTTCCCAATCATCATGATACCCTAGCCATCCGGCTCCACCGGCTACAGGAAACGTAACGTGTACCACCTCATTGGAAAAGATAATCGGCTCCAGAAACATTCCTCCATATCCACCAAGTAAGATCGCATTTCTTCCGGGAAGAACTTCCTCAAATTCTGCTGTTGGTATTATGCCATGGCCTTCAAAGCCTATAGCTAACGTTCGGTTGATGATCCACCCTCCTCTAAAGCCGGTCATCACTAATGTTTCATCCTGAAATTCAGAGGCGCGAAAAGAAACAGCCCCAAAACCCCCGGAATGATATCCGCTGCCCGATAAAGTTTTTATTCTACCCCTCTTCCAGTGGCGTTTTTTTCGATGCTCCCTGTAAGTAACATCGTCATCATCATCTACTTGTGCTAAAGCAGGACTACAAAAGAAAAGAGTGAAGAGTAAAACAGTCGATAAAGCTTTCATATATATTACAATTTGATTCAAAGACTGCCTTTACCTGAAAAGGTTTCCGACAATCATAAAAAAATGAGATCGGTGGGGTGTCATGACCATTAACTCAATTTTGACTTTTATAATTTTGTGGAAATACACTAATTGCGTAACATGTTTGGACTGTTCAAGAAGAAAGAAAAAAAAGACGAGCTACCCCAGTTGCTGGACTTAAATAATAATCCTTTAGTTGAAGGTGATATTGTTGAAGCACTTCGCTACGAGCTCGGGAAATGCAAACTTCTTCTGGTGGATGAACAGTATGTTTATGAGTCTATTTCTACCGGTAAACAAGTGAGTTGGTTAAAAATGATAGATGCCTCCACTGATAATCAAAAGGTGAAGAAAGAGGAAAGCTAACCCCGGCCTCACCACTTTCCGCTTATTTTGATACTCCCCCCTGATAGTATAAATTTGTGCCAATTTAGCCATGACTCATTAATCACCCTAAGCACAACCACTACTAAATGCCAAGAGATAGAAGCATTCGGTCCATCCTGATCATAGGAAGCGGGCCTATCGTTATCGGCCAGGCCTGCGAATTCGATTACTCAGGATCACAAGCGGCACGTTCACTACGAGAAGAAGGAATAGAAGTAACTTTGATAAATTCTAATCCGGCTACTATAATGACGGACCAGGTAACGGCTGATAATATTTATTTGAAGCCGCTGACCAAAAAATCAATCCGTGAAATTCTGGATAAGCACCATATAGATGCGGTTTTACCTACTATGGGCGGACAAACCGCGCTTAATCTAGCCATTGATTGTGACAAAGCAGGTATCTGGGAGCACTATGGTGTTAAAATCATTGGTGTTGATATTAACGCGATTGAAACCACTGAAGATCGGGAGAAATTCCGATTAAAAATGCATGAAATCGGCGTGGGTGTATGTAAAGGAGAAACAGCCACATCATTTTTACAAGGTAAAGAAATAGCACAGGAAATAGGGTTTCCACTTGTTATCCGGCCGTCCTTTACTTTGGGCGGTTCTGGCGGTGGTTTTGTGAATACCCCTGATGAGTTTGAAAAGGCCTTAACCCATGGACTGCATACATCTCCTATTCATGAGGTACTGGTAGAACAAAGCATTTTGGGCTGGAAAGAATATGAGCTGGAATTATTGAGGGATAATGTCGGCAACATTATCATCATCTGCTCTATAGAGAATTTTGATCCTATGGGAGTGCATACCGGCGATTCAATCACCGTAGCGCCAGCCATGACTTTGCCCGATACGGTGTATCAGGAAATGCGAAACTTGGCCAAAACCATGATGAATGCCATTGGTCAATTTGCCGGAGGTTGTAATGTACAATTCGCAGTAAATCCTTCTACGGACGAAATCATCGGCATTGAAATTAACCCTCGGGTATCAAGATCATCAGCTCTAGCTTCAAAGGCCACCGGTTATCCAATAGCTAAGATAGCCGCTAAGCTTGCGATCGGCTATAATTTAGACGAGCTGAGTAACGCCATTACGGGTACCACCTCTGCATTTTTTGAACCGGCCATTGATTATGTGATCGTAAAAGTACCTAGATGGAACTTTGATAAATTTCCAGGCTCAGATCGGAAGCTTGGTCTTTCGATGAAATCCGTTGGAGAGGCCATGGGCATCGGTCGTAATTTTCAGGAAGCTTTGCAGAAGGCCTGCCAATCATTGGAGATCAAAAGAAATGGGCTTGGCGCAGATGGCAAGGAATTAGTGAAACAGGAAGATCTTCTGGAAAGCCTTGAACACCCGAGTTGGAACCGTCTATTCCATATCTATGATGCCTTCAAATTAGGGATACCTTATAAAACGATTCAGAAACTCACTCGGATAGATAAGTGGTTTTTAAATCAAATAGAAGAGCTGATCGTTCTGGAGTCAGAAATAGAAAAGTATACTATTGACACTATTCCTGAAGCTTTACTAAGAACGGCGAAAGAAAAAGGCTATGCCGACAGACAGCTGGGCCATCTGTTAAAATGTTGGGAAAGTGAGGTTCACAAAAAACGGTATGAACTGGGCATTAAACGCGTGTATAAGTTAGTAGATACTTGCGCCGCAGAGTTTGAAGCGCAAACGCCCTATTACTATTCTACCTTTGATCAGGAAAATGAGTCTATAGTTACGGATAAGCCTAAGATCATTGTTCTAGGTTCAGGACCTAATAGAATTGGGCAGGGTATAGAATTCGATTATAGCTGCGTTCATGGCATTTTAGCTGCTAAAGAATGTGGTTATGAAACCATAATGATCAACTGTAACCCGGAAACTGTTTCTACCGATTTTGATGTAGCTGATAAGCTTTACTTTGAGCCTGTTTTTTGGGAGCATATATATGATATTATTGAGCACGAAAAGCCCGAAGGAGTTATAGTACAGCTTGGGGGCCAAACCGCATTAAAGTTGGCAGAAAAGCTTGATAAATATGGGATCAAAATCATAGGTACGGCCTTTGAAGCCCTTGATTTAGCAGAGGACCGCGGAAGCTTTTCTTCACTTTTAAAAGAAAATGACATCCCCTATCCGCAATTTGGGGTTGCTGAAGATGCTGAAACTGCATTAGAGCTTTCACAAGAAATTGGTTTTCCACTTTTGGTGAGGCCATCTTACGTACTGGGTGGCCAGGGTATGAAAATCGTGATCAATGAGCAAGAGTTAGAATCGCACATTGTAGATCTGCTGAAAAAGATTCCTGGTAATAAAGTACTTCTAGATCATTTCCTTGATGGAGCCATTGAGGCGGAAGCGGATGCCATCTGTGACGGTAAAAATGTGCATATCATCGGTATTATGCAGCACATAGAACCTGCCGGTATACACTCCGGAGATTCTTACGCTGTGCTACCACCCTATAATTTGGGAGATTTAGTGATCAAGCAGATAGAAACCTATACCGAAAAGATCGCAAAAGCACTCAAAACGGTAGGGTTGATCAATATCCAGTTTGCCATCAAAGACGACAAAGTCTACATTATTGAAGCTAACCCGCGTGCATCCAGAACGGTGCCGTTTATTTGCAAAGCCTATGAGGAGCCATACGTTAATTATGCGGTAAAAGTGATGCTGGGAAAAAATAAAGTAACTGACTTTGACTTTAATCCCAAAAAGCATGGTTATGCCATTAAAGAACCCGTTTTCTCATTTAACAAATTCCCTAACGTAAATAAAGAGCTAGGGCCTGAGATGAAATCTACCGGTGAGGCCATCTATTTTATAGATGATCTAATGGATGACTACTTCATGAAAATTTATTCTGAACGAAACCTATACCTTAGTAAGTAAGTTATATTCTGGTATGCTACTTAAATTTTTACTTATCGTTGGATTAATCGGGTTTCTTCTTTTCAGAGTGTTAGGTGTGTTTTTGCGGGTACTCACCGGATCCCCAGCCAACACAAAAGCACAGAACTTTCGCCAAACCCGAAAACCTAAGGATGGTAACGTAAACGTAGATTACGTACCCGGAAAAGAAAAAAGTAAGAAAGGCTACAAAGGGGGAGAATATGTAGACTATGAAGAATTAGATTAACTTTTAAAAACATAAAACTATTGAGCCCCAGCCATTTATGGTGGGGCTTATTCATTTATTGACATGGTTAAATTCGAAAAATATCAAGCTACAGGTAATGATTTCATTCTTATTGACAATATGGATCTAAGCCTGGAGCTAGCGGTCAACACTATTTCTCACTTATGTGACCGCAAATTTGGGATCGGTTCAGACGGGTTAATCCTGATACAGCCTCATCAGACATGTGATTTTGAAATGGTTTTTTACAACCCGGACGGTAGTCAAAGCCTTTGCGGAAATGGCAGCAGGTGCGCGGTAAACTTTGCTAACAGTATAGGTCTGATCAAGGGTAATAGCACTACTTTCTTAGCCTATGATGGCATCCATAGAGCTGAACTACTGGCTGATGGCCAGGTAAAACTTGAAATGGCAGATGTACAAAATGTCAGGCTTTTGCCTCATGGTATGTTTGTTGATACCGGGTCACCACACCTGGTAAAGTATATTGTGAATATTGCAAACTATCCCGTATTTAACGAAGGAAAATCAATAAGGAATGGTGGCCTTTTCGCGGAATCCGGGGTAAACGTAAACTTTGTTGAAATTTCCGGTGATAACGAGATTAATGTGAGAACCTATGAGAGAGGTGTGGAAGATGAAACACTTTCATGCGGTACCGGAGTAACGGCAGCTGCCATCACTGCGTCCCATAAAGGTCTTTCTTCGCCGGTTTCAATTAAAACAAGGGGTGGAGATCTAACCGTAGAATTTAAGCAAGTATCAAAAGAAAAATATACGAATATATATCTAATAGGTCCGGCTATTAAGGTATTTAGCGGAAGCTTTAAGATCGATAATTAGCCAAAAAAATAATTAGTGAAAAGCAGTTAACTTTAACCACTGCAAAGTTGAGATAAGAATATATATGTTAAAATTTATAGCCAAAATATTAGGCACCAAATCTGAAAAAGATAT
>JBCCSU010000273.1:0-6327 GCA_039199635.1 Bacteroidota bacterium
CTTAATGCCATGAAAAATAGAACGGCGCCCTTCTATTCTTTCTATCGTCTTTAGCGCATACATTAATTAACATAACATGGATTATTCTTTTTTTTCAGCAAGGGTTTCTTCTTTAGTCGCTTTAGTCATACTCTTTTCTCTTTCAGGGTGTTATGTAGATCTGGACGATGACGATGACAACTGTGTGAGTGGCCGGGGTTCTTTCGAAACAGATACCTATGATTTTTCAGAATTCAGCAGAATATCCAATGCTCTAAATGCTGACATCAGAATTACTACAGGACGCTCAAACCATAGTGTATCCGTTACGGCTGAGAATAATATTCTTGACGAAATCAGAGTAAGAACTCGTGGAGGGGAGCTAATTCTCGAATCTGACCGATGTATCCAGTCGTCAGATATCCAAATTGATATATCAGTTTTTGAACTCACCGATCTCTTCAGTGCAGGTAATGCCGATATTCAAGTCACCAATATTTGGGAAACGGATGACCTAACCATTAACCTCAGTGGATCAGGTACTATCGCCGCTATTTTAGAGGTTTTGAATACTGATATTTCTATTTCAGGAAGCGGATTGATAGATCTTACCGGAACCTCTACGAACGCTGAAGTTTCGATTGCAGGTTCTGGAGACTACGAGGCTTTTGGTTTGAAAACAAGGAATGTGGAAGTAACCATATCCGGTGCCGGAAATGCCGAAATATTTGTGGAGGGAGACCTTACAGGAGCGATAAGCGGAAGTGGATTGATCAATTATAAGGGTAGTCCTGAAAGCGTTAATGTGAACATTACTGGCTCTGGTAGGGTGATCAATCGTGATTAACCGCACTTAAAAGGATGTTTTTCGTTTCTCTTGTAAGTACTAGTAGTCCATTAATTGAAAGAACCTAACAGCTAATTGCGTTAAACTCCTTCAATGGAGACTGGCCTACGTAACAGCCTGCTTATTTCAGCCATACACTAAAATTTGGTAATGCGCTTTTTGTTACTTTTACCGAGTGAGACTATTCTTATTCAGCATTTTGATTTTTGGGGTCTTCATTGTGAGAGCACAAGAAAAATTAGATTTTGGAGACACACCTACCACCAATTCTGATCCTAAATACCGCTCGAACCCCAAAGAATACAAGAACAAAAATGTTATTCATTGGGTAAAAACCAGCTCAAAAGGCTTGCTATTAGGGAACCGCTGTATGGAGGAAGTAACCACTAACATGGGTTTTGTTTACCTTATTCAGCCAAAAGGACAGCAAGGAAATAAGACTGGATTCAACCGTTTTACTCATAATTTTGCAGCTAAACTTCGCATAACGTTTAGAAATGGCCCTTTTTGGAGATTTAAACTCAAAAAGAAAACAAAAGAGTGTAGAAAAGAGACCGGAGATTTTGTGGGATAACTAAATTCCTGTGTAATTAAATGGCGTGATCTCCTTTAATTCTTCTTTTACAGCGTTATCTACATTTAGTTTTTCAATAAATAGCTGAATGGAATCTTCAGTGATTTTTTCATTTTTTCTGGTAAGATCTTTTAGCGCCTCGTAAGGTTTGGGGTATCCTTCTCTGCGGAGAATGGTTTGAATAGCTTCAGCCACTACCGCCCAGTTTTCTTCCAAGTCGTGATTTATAGCGTCCTGATTCATCTCCAGCTTGTCCATGCCCTTCAGGAGTGAGCGCAATGAAATGAGCATATGGCCTAAAGGAGTACTTATGTTTCTCAACACAGTGGAATCGGTTAGATCTCGCTGTAATCTTGAAACGGGTAGTTTTCCGGCCATATGCTCTAGTAGAGCGTTGGCTAGTCCCAAATTACCTTCGGCATTTTCAAAATCAATAGGATTCACCTTATGAGGCATAGCTGAGGAACCTACTTCGCCTGCCTTTATTTTTTGCTTGAAATAGCTCATTGATACATACTGCCAGATATCTCTACTAAAATCAATTAAAATAGTATTGATACGCTTCAGGTTATCAAACAGCGCGGCTAAATGATCATAATGCTCTATCTGTGTGGTTGGGTGACTACGATGTAACCCGAGATAATCGGCCACAAACTTATTTCCAAACGCATTCCAATCGTAATCTGGATAAGCCACAAAATGCGCATTAAAATTACCGGTAGCCCCACCAAATTTAGCGGCATACGGAATAGTGCTTAAGAGTTCTATCTGATTCACTAATCTCTGGTAAAAGACTTCTATTTCTTTTCCCAGGCGAGTCGGTGAAGCCGGCTGACCATGCGTTTTAGCAAGCATTGGCACTGAACTCCATTCTTCAGAATACTCCTTCAGCTTAGCTACTATTTTATCCAAAACCGGGTAAAGTTCTGTAGCCAATGCTTCTTTTAATGAAAGGGGTATTGCAGTGTTGTTAATATCCTGGGAAGTAAGTCCGAAATGAATGAACTCTTTATATCGATCTATCGATAATTCATCAAACTTTTCTTTTAAAAAATACTCTACCGCCTTTACATCGTGATTGGTCACCTTCTCAATGTCTTTGATAGACTGAGCATCTTTTAAGCTAAAGCCTTCAAAAATATTCCTCAAAGAACTAATTAGATCCTTATTAAAATCATTGAGTTGCGGGAGAGGTAATTCGCACAGAGCAATGAAATATTCAACCTCGACCCGAACGCGGTATTTGATAAGACCAAATTCAGATAAATACTCAGCCAGGGGCGCAGTATGCCGTCTATAACGACCGTCTATCGGAGATAGCGCAGAAAACTCATTTAATTCCATTTTGCTTCTTTCACTTGAAGCTTTTAAAGGTACGTAATCATTCCCCGTTCATGTAAATATTGAACTTATAAGATTGCGTGGCTAGCTCATTTTGTAAGTTTGCGCCCGTGATCAGGACGGTATTATTTATAGCAGTATTTTTTGCTTTAAAAGGGCTATTGGCTCAAGAAAATGCCGAAAAATACCGGTTAATGGCCGCGAAAACCAATGAAGCTATTGAGCTGGATGGCAAGCTTTTAGAAGGCTTTTGGTCTAAAGCCCAACCGGCAGATCAATTCATGAAAAATTTCCCCGAAGATTCTGTTCTCGCCATTGACCAGACGGTGATTAAGCTAGCTTTCAATGATAACTCCTTGTATATCGGTGGTATATGTTACGAGGGCTCTGGTAAAGATGACATCATCACCTCACTAAGACGAGATTTTAATTTTGGAGATAATGAAAATATCAGTGTTTACATAGATCCGTTTGACGACTATACCAATGGCTTTACATTTGGGTTAACGCCGTTAGGCGTGCAACGTGAAGGTTTAGTAACAAACGGATCCGATGTCCGTACGGATTGGGATAATAAATGGTACTCTGCCGTTAATCAATATGAGGATCGATGGGAGTTTGAAATGGTTATTCCCTTTAAAACTTTGAGGTATGACGATAGCAACAAAAATTGGAATATTGTTTTTCTACGGAATAACCTGAAACGCAATGAACGCTCTGCCTGGACGCTGGTTCCACAAGGTTTTGGTCCGTCTGCCTTTGCTTTTGCAGGAAGACTAACCTTTGATTCACCTTTGCCCAAAGCCGGATCCAACTTTGTAGTGATTCCCTATGTAGCCAGCGGAGTTTTAAAAGATTATGAAAATGATACACCTACCGATGAAAATTTACAGGTAGGTTTTGATGCAAAAATAGGAGTAACGTCCTCGCTGAATTTAGACCTTACCGTAAACCCAGATTTTTCACAAGTGGAAGTGGATCGGCAGGTGACCAATCTAGGCAGATTTGAAATTCGATTTCCGGAACGCAGGCAGTTTTTTTTAGAAAATCAAGATCTGTTTGGAGAAGGTGGTTTCGGAAATGCACGTCCTTTTTTTAGTCGAAGAATAGGTATAGCAGAAGATACCGCTGGTAATTCAATACAAGTTCCTATCACCTATGGAGCACGATTAAGTGGAAAACTAGGCCAAAACTGGCGGATGGGTTTTTTAAATATGCAAACTAAGGCCGAAGATGCAGCAACGCTTACCGGAGTGCAGGAAATAGAAAATTCCTTTAAACTTCTACCACAAAACTATACGGTAGCCGTACTTCAAAGGCAAATTTTTGCTCGTTCTAATGTAGGAGTCATTGCAGTGAACCGTCAGACCATTAATTATGATGAAAAAGATTCTACCCTCTCCACCACGAAGTATAATCGGGTGGTAGGTGTGGACTATAACTTATTAAGTGCTGACGGACGATGGGAGGGAGACTTCTACTTTCACAGGTCCTTTGACCCTGAAGAAAAGAATGATCCTATTTCCGGCGGAGCTTTTCTCCGCTATAACACTACCAAATTTACCTTGGGCGGCATAAGCTCGGTGGTGGGTGAAGGGTATAATGCAGAAGTTGGGTTTATCCAAAGGAAAGATATCCTAAGAGCCACAATATTTGGTGATTATAGAATGTATCCTGAAGCTGGCGGTCTTATTAATAATCACGGTCCAGGTGGTCGGTATAGTTTTTTCGGTGATCTGGAACTAGATAGAACGGATCTCGACTATCAGTTGAGTTATCAAGTAGAGTTTAATAATACAGTTAGTGCTCAGTTTGAGTATGGTTACACTTACCAATTATTGCGCAGAGATTTTAATCCAATTAGCGGCTATAAACTGCTAGAGGGCACAGATTATGACTGGCGGTCGTATAGTTTTTCTTTTAATACAGATCAAAGAAAGCTGCTGTGGGTAGAAGCGGATCTGCGCATAGGTGGTTTTTATAATGGTGATATCCAGCGTTACAGAGGTTCCGTAAATTATCGCTATCAACCGTTTCTCAATTTTTCACTGGAGTTTGACTACAACAATATTGACATGCCTTTTCGTGAAAACTCCCCTGAAGATGAATCTACCAGTTCCGAGTTTTGGTTACTCAGCCCAAGAGCGGATATAACGTTTACGGATAAGCTATTCCTTACTACCTTTATGCAGTATAATGAGCGTGAGGATAATGTGAATCTTAATGCCAGATTTCAGTGGCGTTATAAACCAGTATCCGATTTGTTTGTTGTTTACACTGATAACTATTTCCCCAATGGTTTTGCGCGAAAAAGCAGAGCATTGGTGTTCAAACTTACTTATTGGTTAAATATCTAATATTGCATGGCATTTAGTTTTTTCAAAAAGAACAAAGAAGAAAAAAAACCGGTTGCTTCTGGTCCACAGTACTATGATCTTGAGGTTATAGATATTGTCAATGAAACACAAGATTCAATTTCTATTACTTTCAAGCAGCCACAAGAAAAAATTGCGTATAAATCCGGTCAATTTTTGACATTAATCGTACCTGTGGACGGTAAGGAGGTACGAAGAGCGTATTCTCTATGTTCTTCACCTTTTACTGATCCCGATCTATCAGTAGCTGTGAAGCGTGTAGATAATGGCCTTATGTCCAATTGGCTTCCGGATAATTTGAAGGTAGGTGATACCATGAAGATCATGGAGCCTATGGGGGTATTTACTACTGAATTTAAACCTGAGAATAAACGGCATTTGATCCTGTTTGCCGGAGGCAGTGGAATCACTCCCATGTTATCCATCATAAAGTCTACCCTGGATCAGGAGCCGCATAGCATCCTATCATTAGTTTATGCCAATCGGAATATAGAAAGTATTATTTTCAAAGATCAACTTGACCAGCTTGCAACAGACTATGAAGGCCGACTTCATTTGATCCATATCCTGGATGATGCGCCCATGAATTGGCAAGGGCACTCAGGTCTACTCAACCATGACATGCTCGTTCAAATTCTCGATCGAGTACCCAAATGGGATGAAACCACCTATTTGATGTGTGGCCCGGAGGGTATGATGAAAAATGTGGAAGAGTTGTTAGCTGAGCAAAGCGTAGATAAAGCCAAGATTTTTAAAGAAAGTTTTGTCTCAGGTACGCTAGATAAAAACGTAGAGAATGGTGACGATAATGAAGCTTCTGAGGCTAAAGAAGTTACGGTGATCTATGATGGTGAGGAGCACAAGTTCTCAGTGGAACCGGATACTACAATTTTAGAAACAGCCTTGGACATGGGCATAGATCTGCCCTATTCGTGCCAAGCGGGACTATGCACAGCTTGCCGCGGAAAATGCTTGTCAGGACAGGTGAAACTAACTGAGGAAGAGGGTCTGTCTGAGTCAGAACTTGAAGAAGGGTTTGTGTTAACTTGCGTGGGTCATCCGCTCACAGATGACGTGGTGATTGAAATAGGATAAGTAACTAATAGAAACTGGCTAGTTTTCAATTATTCGGCCTTTAGTTTCTCACGTAATTTACCTCTTCGAAGCCTGTCTATACTAAAGAAAAAGAAATTAAAAATTTTAGATTCTTC
>JBCCSU010000274.1:0-6143 GCA_039199635.1 Bacteroidota bacterium
AAGCAGGTACGCTAACCGGACTGCGCTACGCCCCGAACTAAGTTTATCCTAATCTGAACCAAAGTATTCTCTCGTTCTCAAATCTTTAAAGCTTCGTCCGGTAAACCGGACTGCTTGGCATCCGGAGTGTAACGTAGGATGGCGCTACGCCCCGAACTAAGTTTATCCTAATCTGAACCAAAGTATTCTCTCGTTCCCAAATTTTTAACGCTTAGTCCGGTAAACCGGACTGCTTGTCATCCAGAATGTAACGTAGGATGGCGCTACGCCCCGAACTAATTCAAAGTGAGCCTTTTCTCACCTTGTGATTCCGGAAGGACTCGAACCTTCAACCTACTGCTTAGAAGGCAGTTGCTCTATCCAGTTGAGCTACGGAACCTTGACTGCACTAAAGCTTCGTCAAGTAGAAATGACTGGCTAGAGCAAGTTTATTATGCTTATGAGTTTCCTAGTAGACTTATCTAACCTAAGCACTTCTATTATTTCAACACATCAAAGAAATCTCTTATTGAGTACTGCTCTCCCTGATCCTGTTTTAAAATATTTTTCTAATTCCCTGGCTTTTTTCTCACTTTTAACTGCCACGTATACTTCTATTTCAAAAGGAGCATAAGCTTTAGTTGATTGAGTTAAACCTGAGTTATGTTCTTTTAGTCTTCGTTTTAAATTGTTGGTTGATCCAACATACTCATACTCTTTATTCAGACTCTTTAGAACATAAACATACCACATACTACAAAGAACACCTACCATATTCACTTAGCTGGCCAAACACAAACATAATTGTGATCGGCCCGCCAAACGAAGCTTCAGCGAAGTTTGGCGGAGAGAGGGGGATTCGAACCCCCGGTACGATTTCTCGCACGCATGTTTAGCAAACATGTGGTTTCAGCCACTCACCCACCTCTCCGGGCTTCGTCCAAAATGGAGTGCAAATATAGCAGAAGTCATTTTAGTATTGCAACAGCGGTTCTTAATTTTTTAGAGCAATTTAGTGTAGAAGATAAAACAAGTACTTAACCTATAAACGAGTTCAAAAACTGAACTCATTAATAGAAGAATGAAGCTCTATGTTAAAAATATGGTCTGCAGTCGCTGTATAGAAGCTGTAGAAGAAGAATTACAAAAGTCAGCTATAGAGTATTCTAATGTAGGACTTGGTTATGTTAATCTAACTGAAGTAATAAGCACTGAAACGAAATCAAATTTTTCAAATGCTTTAAAAAAACGAGGTTTTGAGTTGTTAGAAGATAAGAATAGTCAGATCATACAACAGATCAAAGCGTTGATCCTGAATAATCTCAGGAATTCACAAGCTCCGTCTATCAATTACTCGACCTATCTCGAAAAAAATATTGGAAAAGCATATAGCCAACTTAGCAGTATATTTTCTAGCGTTGAAGGCACAACAATAGAACGGTATATCATACTACAGCGACTGGAACATGTCAAAGAATTACTGATTTATGATGAGTTAACACTTAGCGAAATAGCAAACCAAACAGGTTATAGCAGTGTACATCACCTATCTAATCAGTTTAAAAAGATCATTGGTATATCCCCTACTCAGTTCAAAAAACTACATCACCCAAAAAGAAAACCATTAGACAAGATCTAATGGTAAAGCGAGCATATTAATTTCAGTTTCAGTATTTGCGACCTTGTGCCAGAGTCGTGTGATTTAGAAATAGAACTTCGAAGTACAGTAGAATAGAAAATATTGCAATACTTTTCAATTATTGTGTAAAACCGCAAACCTTAAATTCACCGTTATTTGTTATTGAATAGATTTAAGTATTTCATGAAAACACTGGTACTAAAAACCGATTTACACTGTCAGGGATGTGTTAATAAAATATCTCCACTATTGGAGCAAAACGATGACATCAAAAAGTGGGCGATTGATCTTGAGCCAAAAGTTAAGACACTCACTGTACAAGGAGAAAATATCTCCTCATTTACTGTTAATCAACTGTTGCAACAAGCCGGTTATTCCGTGGTGAGTTCTTCGCTATTCTGGGGTGATCTACCTAAATGGAAAAGAGCTTCTTTTAATACGCTTAACTGTCTGATCGGATGTTCTATTGGTGATTTTGGCATGGTTTTCTTTTTACAAGCCTTTTATCCTCAGACCCCAATGGCCTGGCAAATGATACTGGCTGTTATAGCCGGTCTTTGCACCTCAATTGCCCTGGAAACTATTTTACTCAAGAAAAGAGAACATTTTGGTTGGTCATTGGCTTTGCAGACCGCCTTTGGGATGTCATTTATTTCCATGGTAGCGATGGAAATAGCTATGACCGGTACGGACTTTATGATCACGGGAGGTAAAGCTGCCTTTAGTGACCCTATGTATTGGCTGGCACTGGTACCGGCCTTGATCGTTGGGTTTATTACGCCCTTACCCTACAATTATTATAAACTGAAAAAGTTCAATCAGGCTTGCCATTAAACAATTGTTTTAGGTTTACGTATCTTTGAAGAGTTAATGAAGTGCCTTAAGAACATAGCACATTACTTCCTCGCCTTAATGCTGTTGATGGCTACCACAGGAGTCACTATCAACAAACATTACTGTATGGGTAGGTTGAAAAGTGTTTCTGTCTTCCATGAAGCGAAGTCCTGCCTGGCTAATCACGGTAAAGTATGCCCGAAAAACTGTTGCGAATACGAGCAAGAGGAATATAAAGTGGAAGACTTAAATAAAGTTAACCACAACTATAACTTTAGTGCCGATGTCCACCTCATTTCAACAGCGGAGTATGTTATCATTCTTGATGGTCTATATGCGCCTAACAGCTGTACACCTGATTATTTAAATTACAAACCCCCCTTGATTGAGCAGAACATACCTGTTCAGGTTCAATCTTTACTCCTTTAGAAATAATTGCCTGCGGTTCTAAAGCAATGGTCAATTGCTTTTACCGCCGTTGATGAATTTTTTACTAATTCATTTTAAAAGCAATTATGACATTCAAATTATTTGTATTTATAATATTATTTGCGCTGAGTTCAAATGGTTTTGGGCAAAGCATTACAGGAGTGGTAGTAGATCAAGAACAACAGCCACTTATAGGCGCTACCATTCTGGAATTAGGCACGCAAAATGGTACCGTAACAGATATTAACGGTCGGTTCCAACTAATTTCAAAAACGGAGATCAAAAAGCTGATCATATCCTTTACTGGATTCAAAACGGATACCGTAGCGGCGAATTTAACCGAGCCTATGCGGATTACATTAGAAGAAAATGTTTCAGAGCTTGGCGAAGTGGTAGTAAAGGCAAGCGCCACATTTTTGGACCCACTCGAATCCAAACATATTGAAATTATCACTGAAGCGGAGTTAAACAAAGCCGCGTGCTGCAACTTGTCTGAAAGTTTTGAAACGAACGCCTCTGTCGATGTCTCTTATACGGATGCAGTTAGTGGAGCTAAAACTATCCGTATGCTTGGTTTGGATGGAAGATACGTCCAGATTAATCGTGAGAATACGCCGCATATCAGAGGCCTTATCGGGCGATATGGATTGGGCTATATTCCAGGTACCTGGATTCAATCCATTGATGTGGGGAAAGGAAGTGGAACAATAGTTAACGGGTATGAATCTATGACCGGGCAGCTCAATGTGGAGCTCAAAAAGCCAGAGAACAGTGAAACCTTATATCTAAATAGCTATGCAAACTCTTTTGGGCGAATAGAAGTCAATGCCAATCATGCCAGAGATTTGTCAGATCAATGGAGCACTGCCTTTTTACTTCATGCAGATTACTTCGGTAGTGAGATTGACCAGAACGATGATGGCTTTCTCGACCTCCCAAAGTCACGGCAGTTTAACCTCATGAATCGCTATAAGTTTATGGGCGATCGGCTCAGAAGTCAGATAGGTATTCAAGTGATGCGAGATGAAAAAGCTGGGGGTCAGCTTGGATATGGATTTGGTGACGACTTTCAAACATCTGGCCCTTATGGTTTTATGAATCGTACCACGAGAGTAGAAGTGTTCGGTAAAACCGGGGTATTGTTTCCGCATAAGCCCTATAAAGGTTGGGGGTTCATTTACTCCGGCTCCTACACGGATATTGACGCTGGTTTTGGTAGAAATGAATACTTGGGAACAGAGAAAACAGGGTACATTAATAGTATTTATCAAAATGTACTGGGTAACTCTTTTCATCAGTACAAAGCCGGGGCGAGTTTTTTGATCGATGATTTTGAAGAAATATATGCAGATTCTGCATTCTCCAGGCAAGAGGTAGTGCCCGGTATTTATTTTGAGTATGCCTATCTTCCCGGAGAAAAGTTCTCTTTTATTGCGGGTAGTCGAGTTGATTTCCACAATCTATATGGCAAACTATATAGTCCGCGTGTACACACTCGATATCAACTCTCTGATCAAACCAGTATAAGAATTGCCGTGGGCCGAGGTTATCGTGTGGCTAACCCAGTAATAGAAAGTAGCAACGTTCTGGTTTCAAGCCGGCAGTTGGTAATTCATGAGGCACCTGAACCCGAGGTATCCTGGAATCTGGGTGGTAGCTTAGTGACGAATTTAAAACTGGGCGGTGAAGATCTCAATCTAGTGTTTGACTACTTCTATACTACGTTTGAAAATCAACTTATTTACGATGTAGATCAAAGTTCGGATAACCTGTTTATTTATAATATCAATGGAAACTCCTATGCGCACAGTTTCCAGGTAGAAAGTAAATACGCACTGAGCCAATTTATTGAGTTGAAAGCTGCCTATAAATTATACCACGTGAAAACTACTATTGCCGGCAGGCTCCAGGAAGTACCGTTTGTATCTCGAGATCGCTTTTTCTTTAACGCCTCCTATGCTACTAAATATGATAGATGGAAGGCCGATGTTACCGTGCATTGGTACGGTTCAAAACGACTTCCTGATACCAGTGACAAACCTATTGAGCTTAGAAGACAAACCCAATCTCCGGATTATTTTCATATAAATGCCCAGGTAAGTAGAGGATATCGCTGGGGAAGTATTTATCTGGGTTCAGAAAACCTTTTTGGATTTACACAGGACGATCCCATCATTGATCCGGGGAATCCGTTTGGAGAGAATTTTGACGCTTCCATAGTTTGGGGGCCGATTTTAGGCAGAATGATATATGCCGGAGTCAAGTATAAAATTAAACGAGTAAATAATTAGAAATGAAAACGTTAAAATCATTAATACTAGTAGTTCTGGCGTTAAGCTGCTACCAAACTTCAGCTCAACAAGAACCCGTAAAAGTAGCAGGAGGCAATAAGGTGGAAATAAAAACATCAGCAGTTTGCAATATGTGCAAAGAGGCGATAGAATATGACCTCGCCTTTGAAAAAGGTGTGAAAAGTGCAGAGTTAGATGTGCCAAGTAAAATTGTTACAGTGGTCTATAACCCAAAAAAAACAGATGCCAACAAGATTCGTAAACGGATAGCAAAAGTAGGTTACCATGCCGACAACGTTAAACGCGATTCTTTAGCCTATGAAAAACTGCCTTTCTGTTGCAAAGATGGTGAACACGAGGGTGAGCACGACCGGTAGTAAATAAATTATTTCCGTGCTGGATTGATGATCATAAAATAATATTTAAGATTTCTTATCCGGCATGGAGCTGATACTTTTAACAAATCTTTTTCGATGTTTAAAGGTCTTATTGCCTATTAGCCGTCAGCTGAATGGTAATAGCAAACTCATCACCTACTACAAATTCGAATAAGTTACCCTCAATACCGTAATCTTCGCGATTTACAGTTAATTCACCTTCGAACATTGCCTTATCACCCTCATCCAAAAAACTAAATGCCAGTGCTACTTCTTTTTTTATGCCTTTGATTTCCATTTGACCAATGGCTTCATAACCAACCTCCAGGTTTCTAATTTCAGACGAAACAAAGTGAATTTTCGGGAATTGATCAACGTCAAACCAGCTCTCACCCCTGGCGTGCTTGTCCTTAGTTTTATTTCCGGTAGATATCGTAGAAACATCTAACTCCACATCGAAGGCTGATTCGGAAAGATTATTAGGGTTAAACAGTACTGTGCCGGAAAGTCCCTTAAAAGTTCCTTCAGCTTTAGTACCGGAAAATTTTATGATATAGTCATCCGTTATGGTCCAAGAGGTAACTTGCGCAAAAG
>JBCCSU010000275.1:0-6125 GCA_039199635.1 Bacteroidota bacterium
AAAATTAGTCTTGAGCAAAGCTTCTTTTTTAAAGCCGTAATAAATAATTTCGTGGCTCAATGGAAGACAGCTACAAGCACAAAGGATTACGAAAGCAGTTAGTTCAGGCCCTGCAAAAAAAGGGCATTCAATCTTCAGGTGTTCTTAAAGCCATAAATAAAGTTCCCAGGCACTTTTTTTTCGATGAAGCTCTGCTACCACACGCCTATCAGGATAAGGCTTTTCCAATCGGTGAAGGGCAAACTATTTCACAACCGTACACCGTAGCTTTCCAAAGCGAGAAACTGGATATCACAACTGGTCAAAAAGTATTGGAAATAGGAACAGGAAGCGGTTATCAGGCTTGTATACTTTTGGAGCTCGGAGCCCGTGTATATACTATAGAGTACAATAAAAAACTCTACGACAGAACACGAAGTTTTCTACCCAAAATGGGGTACCGTCCAAAATTTTTTCACGGAGACGGATCATTAGGGCTCGCTAAACATGCGCCTTTTGATAAAATCATAGTGACTGCGGGAGCACCTTCTGTGCCTGGCAGTTTACTGAAACAACTTATCGTAGGTGGCATACTTATTATTCCTGTTGGTGATAGCAAAAAACAGCAGATGCTTAAACTGATTAAAATAGATGATAAAAAGGTCAAGAAGGAAGTTTTCAATAATTTCAGCTTTGTACCTTTGCTAGGCGAAAAAGGTTGGTAAATGAAATTTGCGAAGTGGATTAGAAAAAATGGCTAAAAAGAAAAAAAAGGTAAAGGAATCTTATGTTACAATGACCGAACTGGTCTTACCGAATGACACCAATACTTTAAATAATTTAATGGGTGGTCGATTAATGCACTGGATGGATATAGTCTCCGCTATTGCCGCTCAAAAGCACTCAAATAGAATTGTAGTAACCGCATCCGTAGATAATGTATCCTTTTCAGAAGCGATTCAGCTAGGTAATGTAGTTACCTTAAAAGCGCGGGTCACCAGAGCTTTTAGTTCATCAATGGAAGTGAGGATTGACGTAGAAGCCGAGGACATACCCAGCGGAAAAAGCTTCGAAAGCAATAGCGCCTTTTTCACCTTTGTAGCGGTAGATCAGAGTGGCCGGCCTATTGATGTTCCTGAAGTAGTCCCCGAAACAAAAGAAGAAAAAGAGCTTTATGATGGCGCATTGAGAAGAAGGCAACTTAGACTGGTTTTAGCCGGTAGAATGAAACCGGATGATGCCACAGAATTAAAATCCTTGTTCAAACTGGGTATAAGTTCGTAATGAATAGTATAGAAGCACTCAAACACTTTATTACAGAGGATATATATATCATTTCCGATAAAAAGGGTAATTCTATGCCCTACGGAACCCAAAAAGAAGAGAATAATATAGTTGAAGAACCCAAGGTTAAACTTCCCTTGATCTCGGGCAACTCGATGGGGAAAGTACTCATCATAACGCCATTGCCACTGTCTGAATCACACGTTCAACTACTAACTAAAATTATGGAAGCCGTTAAGGTAGATTACCAAGAGCTTGGCTTTCTTAAAATACAGGATTTGCCACCACTAAGTGAACTAGTGGTAAACGCTGAAATCATACTCTTGTTTGGTGAAGTTAGTGGACCGGACGTCTCTTCTATGGTAAAATATGAGGTTCTACATCTGGAAAATAAGGCTATTCTATACTCCGAGTCATTAGAAATCCTCGGCAATAGCGTTGAAGATAAAAAAAAGCTTTGGACCGCCTTACAAGGCCTTTTTTTAGCGTAAGCTCACTGCCAGTATAAGCTATAATATTATTTCATTATTATTTTGGTTATTCTATCTTTGCGCTCGGATTTAGAAGCGGGCCCTAGAGGCCCTTTTCATTTAATATTTGACTAGAAACGAAACTGTATTCAATGGATAATTTGATTTTTGTTCCAATCGGACTTGCCCTCGTAGGTTTGACATTTATGCTCATTAAAATGGCGTGGGTTAAAAAGCAAAGCGCTGGTAATGAGAAGATGCAAGAGATCTCTAGAAATATCAAAGAAGGAGCCCTGGCTTTCTTGAGCGCTGAATATAGATTATTAGCTGTTTTTGTAGTGGTGGCTGCTATTGCACTTTTTGGTATTTCTACCGTGGTAGAAACAACAAGCTGGATGATCGTGCCTGCCTTTATTGTTGGTGCTATTTTTTCAGCCGTAGCAGGAAATATAGGCATGCGCATAGCTACTGAAGCAAATGCCAGAACCACTGAAGCGGCAAGATCAAGCCTTCCTAATGCGTTGAAGGTATCTTTTGGAGGCGGTACGGTAATGGGACTTGGAGTGGCCGGACTTGCCGTTCTGGGACTTAGCCTATTCTTCATGCTTTTTGTCAGCTCTTTTATGGGTGATGGAGGGTCATTTTATGGTCAAATGACTATCGTACTCGAAGCGCTCGCTGGTTTTTCCTTGGGGGCGGAATCGATTGCGTTATTTGCGAGAGTTGGCGGGGGCATATATACAAAGGCAGCTGATGTAGGAGCAGATCTAGTGGGTAAAGTGGAAGCGGGTATTCCTGAAGATGATCCGAGAAATCCTGCTACGATAGCAGATAACGTGGGTGATAATGTGGGTGACGTGGCAGGTATGGGTGCTGATCTTTTTGGTTCCTATGTAGCTACAGTATTGGCCTCTATGGTTCTTGGAAATTATATAATCAAAGATATGGCAGATGCCGGGGTAGTGCTCGAGGCATTTAACGGAATGGGGCCTATTTTACTCCCGGTAATGATAGCCGGTGTAGGTATCATCACTTCTATCATCGGAACTTTCTTAATCGGTGTTAAAGATAACGATGCGAAAGAGGCACAAGTACAAAGTGCACTTAACTGGGGCAATATCACCGCTATTGTCTTGTCTGCTATTGCCGGATGGTTTTTAGTTGATTGGTTATTACCAAAAACTATTTCGGGAATGCAGTTCTTTGGCGAAGGACCGAAAGATATTCCGAGCCGAAACGTTTTTTATGCTACGCTTGTCGGCCTTTCAGTAGGATATCTTATTTCATTCTTTACCGAATATTATACGGCGCTTGGGAAAAAACCAGTTTTAGATATTGTTACCAATTCGTCTACTGGAGCAGCTACTAATATTATCGCCGGTCTGGCTACTGGTATGATTTCCACGTTTTCGTCAGTCATTCTATTTGCCGTAGCTATTTGGGGCTCTTACGAATTAGCCGGTTTCTACGGAGTAGCGATAGCTGCCTCAGCAATGATGGCCACTACTGCTATGCAATTGGCCATAGATGCGTTTGGACCGATAGCAGATAATGCAGGTGGTGTAGCTGAAATGAGTGAACTACCGGAGGAAGTAAGAGAAAGAACTGATATCCTGGACTCGGTTGGAAATACCACAGCAGCAGTAGGAAAAGGATTCGCCATAGCTTCTGCAGCGCTTACCGCACTGGCACTTTTTGCTGCTTACGTTACATTTACAGGCATTGATGGCATAAATATTTTCAAAGCTGATGTTTTGGCGGCTTTGTTTATCGGGGGTATGATACCCGTGGTTTTCTCCGCCTTAGCCATGAAATCAGTAGGTAAAGCGGCCATGGAAATGGTAATGGAAGTAAGGCGTCAGTTCAAGGAAATTCCTGGCATCCTGGAGGGGACAGGTAAACCTGATTATGCCAGGTGCGTAGCCATATCTACTCAGGCCGCTCTAAAAGAAATGATACTACCAGGTGCACTTACCATTATTACACCCATTATCATTGGTTTTACTATGGGACCGGAAGCGCTCGGAGCGTACATGGCAGGAGTTGCGGTATCCGGAGTAATGTGGGCGATTTTCCAGAATAATGCCGGTGGCGCCTGGGATAACGCCAAAAAATCATTTGAAGCCGGTGTGGAAATTAACGGAGAAATGACTTACAAAGGCTCTGATGCCCATAAAGCAGCAGTTACAGGAGATACAGTAGGTGATCCCTTCAAAGACACTTCCGGACCCTCAATGAATATCTTAATTAAATTAACGTGCCTGGTAGGTTTGGTCATTGCCCCTATTTTGGGTGAAATGTCTGGTAATGCCAGTCACCACAGCTCAAGAGAAGTAAACGATAATCTGGAATTAACGGTAGAAGAAAAAGTTTCATCGCTTGAGTTTGCTGAAGGCAAGTAATAGTACTATTTCTATTAAATGAATGTAATGAAAGCTCCACTTAGGGGCTTTTGTTGTTTTAGCACCACTTGGTATTTTCCTGAAACAGTTAAAACTAAACGCTCAACGCACAGAAAGTAGTTTTAGAGAAACAATAAAACTTCTAAGTAATATAATTATACCTCCTATAAAATAGAGCTAAGGAAATGAGTACGAAGCAATAATATACTATTGCATAATTAGAGGTAAATACAATATCTTTAAAACCAGAGAATTATGAAATCATTAGGGCTAGTCTTTATTCTATTAATAATTAGCATCTGTGCGTACAGTCAAAACGCAGTATTCGGCAAATGGAATACGATCGATGACGAAACTGGCGAGGCAAAATCAGTCGTTGAAATTTATGAAAGGGAGGGAGAAGTTTTCGGTAAAATCATAAAACTATTTCCCAATGGAGATGAAGACCCTGATCCCATTTGTAATTTATGTCCTGAGGACGATCCAAGATTCAAAGAAAAAATAATAGGGATGGAAATTATAAAAAATCTCAAAAGGGATGGTGAAGAGTATACAGGAGGTACCGTACTAAAACCTGACGAAGGCAAGATTTTCCGATGTAAAATATGGCTTGATGGCGAAAAATTGAAGATTAGAGGATATTGGGGATTCTTCTACAGAACTCAAACTTGGGTAAGAGCCAGTTAACCTATTCATTTGACCAAATAACTCGAAAATAGGTGTTTCAACCATTAATTTGTAATTGTCGAATACGTATTGGTTACCAGCCAATAATCAGTTGTATAAAACAAGGAGTTCGATGAAGGATAACGAGGTTTTCGAAAAAATCTGTAAAGGTGACGAAAAGGCGCTCGAGTACTTGTACAAGAAATACTACCGGATGATGACTAAAATGGTCATTTCGAATAGTGGATCTGAGCAAGAGGCTAAAGATATTTATCAAGAAGCCTTAGTGGTTTTTTGGCAAAAGGCCGTAAGTGGAAAGCTCGTTTTGACATCGAAAATTAGTACATACATATACAGTATTTGTCAGAATCTGTGGCGTAAAGAGTTAGATAGGAAAAGGCGATTATCGCATGAAGAAAAAGATTCTGTAGAATACACTGAGCATGACAAACAAGAAAGAGCTAAGATAATTAATGAATGTATTAATCAACTTGGCGAAACATGTAGGCGTATTTTGATGTATTATTACTTTGATGGGTTGTCAATGCAAGATATTGCCGATCATTTGGGCTTTGCGAATACGAACACAGCTAAAACAAAAAAATACAAGTGCAAAAAAAAGTTGGACGAATTAGTAAAAGCTCAGTATTCTGAGCAAGACTTTTTGGATTAAACACTTATGGATAATTTAGAATTAATAGATGCTTATTTAAGGGATGAAATGAATACCTCTCAGAAGGTTTCATTCGAAGAGCAGATGGCATCTGACCCTAAGCTACAGGGTGAGTTTGAGTTTCAAAATCAAGTAGTATCCGGTATAAAGGAAGCGCGAAAAGTACAATTAAAAGCTATGCTTGATAATGTAGCTGTTGGTGGTAGTTTGGTGGAAAGCCTATCAGCCGGAAAAATAGTCGCGGGTTTGCTTGTTTCAGCTGTAATCGGTTGGGGTATTTATTATTTTAATGAATCATCACAAGAAACAGGAGAATTTCTGGCGGTGGCCAAAGAATCAGAGACCGCAGCGGACCTCATAGTAGAAGAAAATAGCATTGATCCTGTTCAGGAAAATGTTGAGGAACCGTTAATAACCGAAAGTGAGCCTGTAGAGAATAACACGACTGAGTCCACCATTGATGAAAATAAGGCGGTAGCTCAAGAGCAAAAAAGTTCTGAACCACAATTTAATAAACCGGAATTAATCGCGGATTTTGACGGTGATAACGAAACCAGCGATAGTCTTTTAGCACCTGGTAGTACTAATATCAGTGGTGAAGTAAAAGAAATGTCATCAATTGATGTTGAGATTGATAATACTAAAAAGAAA
>JBCCSU010000276.1:0-6118 GCA_039199635.1 Bacteroidota bacterium
TGGAAGACATCGCTATTCTAACCGGTGGTACGGTAATATCTGAAGAAAGAGGATATAAATTAGAAAGTGCTACTATCGATTATCTGGGTACTGCTGAAAAAGTAAATATTGACAAGGATAATACTACCGTGGTTAATGGTGCTGGTAAAAAAGCTGACATCACTGCTCGCGTAAATCAGATCAAAGCTCAAGTAGAATCTACTACGTCTGACTACGACAAGGAGAAACTACAGGAAAGACTAGCTAAGCTGTCAGGTGGTGTGGCTATTCTTTACATAGGTGCCGCTACTGAAGTAGAAATGAAAGAGAAGAAAGACAGAGTAGATGACGCATTACACGCTACTCGTGCAGCAGTACAAGAAGGTGTTGTAGCTGGTGGTGGTGTAGCGCTTATTCGTGCAATTGCTGCTCTTGACAAAGTAGACACGTCAAATGAAGACCAAATTACCGGTGTAAATATTGTAAGAGCTGCTCTCGAATCTCCATTAAGAACTATTGTAGAAAATTCTGGAGTAGAAGGTTCTGTGATCGTTCATAATGTAATGGAGGGTAAGAAAGACTATGGTTATAATGCCCGTGATAACAAGTACGAGAATATGATAGCTGCAGGTGTTATCGATCCTACAAAAGTAACTCGATTAGCACTTGAAAACGCGGCTTCTATTGCCGGTCTGTTATTGACTACTGAGGCTGTGGTGGCAGATATTCCTGAAGAAGAAAAAGCTCCGCCAATGCCAGCAGGTGGTGGAATGCCAGGAATGATGTAATTAAGATCGAGAGATCATATAAGAAAAGCTGTCCGAGAAAACGGACAGCTTTTTTTGTTTAACATATGAACTGGCTATTGAGCTGAGTGCAATGAATAAAACGGCCGTTATACCTTCCCACTGCTTTGAAAAGACCACGCACAGTTTCCTTCTTTTAAAAAAGAAGATGCTTTGTTTCAATTGTTAATCGAAATGCGATTATAAATGAATGATTAAGTGATTATAAAACCCAAACGGTTACCAAATTTCTCTTTGAATAATCAGGTGAATAGCATTAGGTTTGTGAACTTGCTTAAACACGTGCTTTCATGATTTACACTATAATCACAGTTACCTATTTGCTTATTCTTGTTGGAATAATAGTTTATAAAAGTAGGTCGGTTAAAACAGATGAAGACTTTGTGGTGGCAGGCAGAGGTGTACCGGTTTATTTGTTGGTAGGTACGCTGGTATGCACTTGGATTGGATCGGGAAGTTTATTTGGTACGGCCGGACTTACGTTTCGTTCTGGCTTCTCTGAATTATGGTTTTCGGCAGGTGCCTGGGTAGGCATAATTTTAGTGTATTTTATAGCAGCACGGGTACGAAAAATTGCTAAATACACGCTTACCGATCTATTAGAAGCGCGTTATAACAAAACTGCACGTCTTCTAGGTACTATTACCATTATAGTGGCCTATATGATCATAGCAGGATATCAATTTAAGGGCGGTGGTCGTTTTCTCAACATTTTGACCGAGGGAGCTATTAACGCTGAAACTGGAATGTTGCTTTCTTGCATAGTGATCATCACTTTCACTGCTTTGGCTGGTATGGTTTCTATCGTATCGATTGATGTGTTCAATGGTGTAATCATGATCATAGCCATGATGATGGTGCTGCCCTTTGCCATAGAAGCAAAAGGAGGACTGGATGCCGTAATATCCACCATTGAGGCTAAAAATCCTGCTTATTTATCACCTATAGAAGGTCATAGTGCCGATTGGATGTTCGCAATTATGCTGCCTACGTTTCTTTTACTCATGAGTGAAAGTAGTGTATATCAAAAATTTTCTTCCGCTAAAGATGCACAATCAGCCAAAAAAGCGGTTTTCTGGATGTTTGTTGGGGTAGTTTTCATAGAACTCTTAATGTGTACCGTAGCAGTGGTTGGCTATAGCTTATATGCTGAAGATGCAAGATTCTTTTTAGCAGATGGCGTTACTATCAATAAAGGAATGTCCGAAGAGATCATTTTAAGAATAGGTTTTGAACAGGTTCCTGCCTTTGTTGGTTCGCTTTTATTTGCCGCTGGCGTAGCCATCATTCTTTCTACCGGCAATACTTTTCTCATGGTGACTTCTACTAATGTCACGCGTGATCTTATCCAACCTTACTTTTTTAAAGAAGCGAACTCTAGTCAGTTACTCTGGATACAGCGGATATCGATTGTCATTATTGGTATACTGGCTTATTCGTTTATGTTTTTATCTGATTCTATTCTGGATCTGGCTCTCCTTTCCTATACCATGATAGGCGCGTCTCTAGCACCCGTATTATTAGCTTCTTTTTTCTGGAAGCGCGTGACTACGGCAGGTGGAATAAGTTCAATCATAGCGGGTATGTCTTATCCCATTCTCAATAAAATATTGTTAGATAATGAAATATCCTTTCAGCTTTTCAACTACACCTTTCCCGTAGACACAGATTATATTGCCATACCTTCCCTAACACTAAGTTTAACGGCTCTTATAGTAGTAAGCTTGCTTACTCCCAAACCAGATGCTGCGAAATGGAAACCGTTTTTTGATTAAGAAGTCCGGCCTAACTGCGGCTTCGGAGATAGGAAAGGTTATTCTTTTTCCTATCTCAAAAATATCTCCTTTTTGAATTTGTCAGCATTTCTCAATCCGCAACTGTACCTCCGGCACTACGTTTAGAGTATCATGCATAAATTGTTATTCGATTTCTTATCTAAATATATTACTCTTGATGAAGAAGAAAAAGATAGTATCATCTCGCTAAATATATTTAGATCTGTAAAGAAAGGTACAATTCTTTTGGAAACGGGAGATTATTCAAGAACAGGCTATTTTGTATTGAAAGGATGTATTCGCAAATACTATGTTATTGATGGTGAGGAAAAATCAACGATGTTCTACACTGAAATGGAAGGTATAACACCGCACTGCGTAATATCCAAAGAGCCATCTGAGTATAGTATCGATACCGTTGAAGATTCTATCATAACCGAATCTACCCCCGATATGGAAACTGAAGTGTTTAAAAAATTCCCTAAGTTCGAAACACTCTGCCGTTTATTATCTGAGGATCTCCTCGCTAGGCAACAAATCAGCTTAGATGACTTCAAAACATCTTCTCCGGAACAGCGATAACTCAGGCTCTTGGAAAAAAGACCTGACCTTTTACAGCGTATCCCTCAATACCAACTGGCAAGTTACTTAGGAATAAAACCTCAATCTCTGAGCAGGCTAAGAGCGAGAATTCTTAAAAATAACAGGAGTAATTCTTAATTAACTTAAGTGAACGGGTTTGGCTTGTAATGACCATTACATTTGGCCCATCCAATAAACTCATTTAAGATATGTCTGTTAAATTATTGTTTTTTAATTTATGTGTACTCGCAGGTATAAATGTGAGCGCACAGTACACGCAAGAAGAAACAAAAGCAAAAAAATTTTACGTAGGAAGTACTTTCGCCCTTTTAGGCAACCTACTGCCCGAAGAAAAACCTGATTTTGCTCAACTTAATTTTGGTTACAGAATAACTCCAAAAGACGTGGTATCGCTTGAGGTAAAGACATGGCGATACTTTGAACCTTTAGGAATTCCCTACGGAGACGCGCGAGCCGATGACAACGAAAACTTTCCCGGATTTATTCGAGAGAAAGGCTTTGCCATCGTTTATCAACGATTCTGGTGGAAAGGTCTCTACACAGGCGTACATTTGATGAGTGCGTGGCAATTATTTATGGATAATGATCAACGTAAAATTGATAACGGATTTCAAATCTTCAATACCTACCGATTAGGTTATCATATAAAACTTTGGAAGAATCGATTTTTCATTGAACCCTCCATCGCAGTTACTCATCGTCCCTATCATACGGATATGCCTGAATCTTTTAAAATAGTAGACGATAAGTGGTCGAAGTTTTTCTTCGGAGAGCCGGGTTTACATTTCGGGTTCAATTTTTAAAGAATCAGCAATGCAAATGGAAACACCACATGTGAATGTAACTCTCCACACGTGGTATATATATCTAATCCGCCTTTTTGAAGGCTTTTGTAGCTATCTGATACAAGAAAATACAAATTACCAGTATAACGGCTAAGCCAGGTAAACTGCCAAAGGATTCCTCAGCAACTGCCATAAAATCTCCCGATCCGGTAAGTACTATGGGTACGGCTAAACCTATACCTAAGAGAGCCTCACCTGTTATTAAGCCGGATGCAAAAAGAAGCCCTGTACGTTCACTACGCTGTTTAGCGCTTTCTTGTTCTGCCGGATCACTGAGCTTATGCTGATTTTGATAGCGAGCTACTGCCCACGCAATAATTCCGCCAAGCATAATAGCGCTATCCAACTCAAAAGGAAGGTATAGTCCTACGGCCACGGCTAAAACTGGAATTCTCCATTCTGATTGACGGGCTTCCTGAAGTTTGTCGGCAATAATAATAACAACGCCAAGCGCCATACCGATATAGATCATGGTCCAGGGTAACCCACCACCAAAAACGCCCACAGCCACACTTTGCATTAATGTAGCCTGTGGTGCTTGTAGTGAATTTGGTTTTTCAGGGGTGGCAGGACCAAAGCCATATGCTTCATTTAGCAATTCTAATATCAATGGCATAGCAAATGCTGCGGCTATTACCCCTACCATCTGCATGATTTGTTGTTTCTGAGGCGTAGCACCGAGAATGTGTCCTGCTTTCAGATCTTGCATATTATCACCGGCTATGGCCGCAGCACACGCTACTACTGAACCTATTAATATAGCGGCAGCTGGGCCTTTTTCAGAACCGGTACCTAACAGCGCCAATAGGATTAAAGATGACGTGAGAATTGTGGCTATAGTCACCCCGGATATTGGATTATTAGAGCTACCCACCAGTCCCGCCATGTAACCTGCTACTGAAGCGAAAAGAAAACCAGCGATCACCATGATTATAGCCATAAGACCAGAAATAGGGATGTTTTCTATTTCGCGCATGTAGATAATAAATATTGGCACTACCATAACCCCGATCCCGATAATTACCCACTGCATAGGGGTATCCTTTTCAGTTCTTAGTATAGTGCTGCTATCCACTTTATCTTTTATCGCCTTAATACCCGCAGATACCGCTCCTCCGATCGCCCCGCGTAGGCTGAGTAAAGCCCAAAGTCCACCCACTACCATCGCACCCACGCCCAAATAACGAATCTGACTACTCCAAATTTTGCCGCCAAGCGCAGCTGCTTCAAGGTCACCGGGATTACCGTTAATGGCCAAATAAATGGGAATTGCTATCCACCAGCTGATCACACCTCCTGCAAACACCAAGGTGGCTATTCTTAATCCCACAATATATCCTACGGACATGAGAGCAGGACTTAAATTCATTCCAAAATAGAGATACGCTTTTTCAGCGGCAAAAGCAGCCTTTTCAAAAGTAGCATCCCATATTTTCAATCCTGACTCAGAAAGTTTTACAAAGGCTCCCGTTAATCCTCCGTAAGCTAAAAACTTAATCGCTTTACCACCTTCTTCCCCACTTTTTAGCACCTCAGAAGTAGCTACACCTTCAGGAAACTTCAGCTTTTGTTTTACTATCAATGCAGAGCGTAGAGGAATGGTGAATAGAACCCCCAATACACCGCCTGCCAACGCGATCAAAGCAGTTTCCAAATAACTGAAGCTGGACCAATAGCCCATAAGGACAAGCGCAGGAAAAGTGAATATCACACCGGCAGCCAAAGACTCACCGGCTGATGCGGCAGTTTGTACGATATTATTTTCCAGGATGTTATTTTTCTTAAATAGTTTTAAAATAGCCATGGAAATCACAGCTGCGGGAATAGAAGCAGAGACCGTAAGCCCTGCAAAAAGACCCAGATAAGCATTAGCAGCGGCTAAAGCGGCTGAAAGTACTGCACCAAGAAAAAAGGCTTTTATTGTGGTTTCTGGCAGCGATTGTTCGGCACCGATGTAGGGTTTTTCTTCGTTGTCCATCAAGTAAAAAGTTAGCTAAACTTTGAAAATAGTTGTTCAAAGCTACTGTACCAAATCTTTTTTATTTCTCAGGCCAATTACCAGGATGAAGCGGTAACTTCCCTACGATTTCGCAATCGTTTGAAACTCACA
>JBCCSU010000277.1:0-6071 GCA_039199635.1 Bacteroidota bacterium
ACTTATCGGGTGTCTTTTTCTTCCAGTCTTATTCGGATGGTACTACCCGTTTTGGATACGTAACTCGGTTCGCCCCATTTGGTTGTTTCTAATAGCTTATTCACCCCTTCCTATCTTTAACGTTCTCAGGGTAACCTTCAATCAATTGCTCGACTTTGATGCTTTTAATAAATTCCATGATTTTGTTCTATTAAATTAATTAAGTCCTGCCCATTTCTATATTTTGAAAACAAGATAGATGGGCCAAATGACAACCCTATGTCAGTAGTATCTGAGAAAAGTTCGGGTTTCAGACTATTGAAGTTCTTCAAACCTCGAAAGCCTTTTACCATTTAAATAGCAAATCAACCGACTTAGTAGAAGGTTCAATTAAATCTTTTAGTATTCAACTAACTTACTTCAGATTAAATTCTAAACCATGCACGCAAAAATTAAAACCTTTTTTGTTCTTCTCATCTTACCACTATCTGTTCTAGCTCAGGATTTTTCAATTTTTAAATATCGAAATGTTGGCCCTCTGCGTGGTGGACGCGCTACCGCGGTGGCCGGCACAAAAGCGGAACCAGGAACCTTTTATGTAGGCTACACCGGCTCTGGTGTTTGGAAATCAACGGATTACGGAACTACCTGGAATAATGTTTCAGACGGTTTTTTCGAGACACCTTCTATCGGAGCTATCGCGGTGGATCAAAACGATCCTAATGTAGTGTATGTTGGAACTGGTTCGGATGGGTTACGGAGTAATGTGATAGAAGGTAGAGGAGTATATAAGTCGGTAGATGGCGGAAAGACCTGGGAACACATCGGATTGAAGAATGTAGGGCAAATTGGAGCAGTTGAAATACATCCTAATAACCATAACGTGGTTTATGTTGCCGCTATTGGTAAAGCGTTTCAATCAAACACAGAGCGTGGTGTTTATAAAACTACAGACGGAGGTTTGACCTGGAAAAAAGTACTGAATCATTCCGATAGAGTAGGTTTTAGCGACTTGGTTTTACTCCCGGGCAACCCGGAAACAATTTTTGCTACCGCTTGGAAAGCCGAGCGCAAACCCTGGACTATCATTAGCGGTAGTAGTATCGATGAGGGTGGATTGTATAAGTCAGTGAATGGAGGTGAAGACTGGTCAAAGGTGACTTCAGGATTACCCAAAAGGCTTATTGGAAAAATTGACTTAGCCATTTCTGCTTCAGATTCGAAGATCATTTACGCACTCGTAGAAGCGCCAGATAGCTTAGGAGGGGTGTATAAATCAGTAAATCAGGGTAAATCATTCAAGCTGGTTTCCAACAATAAAGGATTAAGAACGAGGCCTTTTTATTATACAAATATCGAGGTAGATCCTAAAAATGCAGACCAGGTATATGTAATGGCTACGGGTTACTACCGCTCAGAGGATGGGGGCAGAAAATGGTCGAGGATGTCATCACCTCATGGGGATAACCATGCCATGTGGATCAATCCCGATAATCCTCAACTTTTTATACAGTCAAATGACGGTGGAGCTAATGTTACACATAACGGAGGTAAAACCTGGTCTACCCAATTCAATCAGCCCACCGCTGAGATCTACCAGGTGGAAGTGGATGATCAATACCCTTACTGGCTGTACGGTGGCATGCAAGATAACTATACCACATTAGCAGTACCGAGTAATGCGCCAGGAGCTATTCAGGCCTCGAATGTGGGGTGGATCATGAATACCGGAGGTTGTGAAACGGGCCCTGCCGTACCAAAGCCCGGGAATCATAACATTGTTTATGCGAATTGCAAGGGTCGTTTTGGTGTTTATAATAAGCTTACCGGAACAGAAAAAGCATACTATGTGGGTGCTTCTAATTTGTACGGGCATAACCCCAAAGACTTGAAACACCGCTTCCAGCGCGTGGCACCTATCCATGTTTCACCCCATAACCCTGATGTGGTTTACCACGGGTCACAATTCGTGCATAGGACCAAGGACGATGGTGAGACCTGGGAAACCATCTCACCTGATTTAACGGCTTTTGAAGAGGATAAACAGGTGATTTCAGGAAGTCCAATTACCAGAGACATTACGGGAGAAGAATATTACAGTACGCTTTATTCGATACGGGAGTCACCCGTAAAAAAAGGAGTGATCTGGACCGGTGCGAATGACGGGCCGGTGTACGTTACGCAAGATGATGGGAAAAGCTGGAAAAACGTAACTCCCAAGAAAATGCCATCAGGTGGTAGGGTAGATGCAGTAGAACCTTCTCCCCATGATCCCGCTAAAGCATATATCTCAGTTTTGCGATACCAGTTGGGGGATACGAAGCCATATATTTATAAAACTACAGATTACGGCAAGAGTTGGGCACTGCTAACTGATGGAACTAATGGTATTGCCAGTGACATACCAACACGTGTTATTCGTGAGCATTCGGAAAAGGAAGGGTTGCTGTTTGCAGGGACTGAACAGGGTGTCTTTATATCACTAGACGATGGAAAAACCTGGAAGTCCTTTCAACAAAATCTGCCGGTTACGCCCATTACGGATATCAAGATCCATAGAGGTGATCTGGTGCTATCTACCATGGGGAGGGGATTTTGGATTGCCGATGACATCAATACACTGTTAAACTTAGACAGCAGCTCTGAGCAAGCGAAACTCGTCGTGCCTAAAAAATCAATCAGAAACAGATCGACTTTTATGCGTGTTGGAGGCCGGAGTATACCTCAATATACAAGGCCCGGCCTGACCATTGACTACTATCTGAAGGAAAAACCGGGTAAAGGGCTCAAGTTAGAACTATTGGATGCCAAAGGTGAAGTGGTGAATGCTTACTACAGCGATACCACAGGACAGAAGTTGAAAACCGAAGTAATCGAAGATATGGGGTTGAATACACAAACCTATATTATCGACAAGCGTCTTGCCAACAAGAAAGGTTGGAACCGTTTTACTTGGGACATGACTGCATTAGGGCCGTGGCATAAAAGTAAAAGTAGAAGATTTAAAAATGGACCAGCGGTAGTTCCTGGCAATTATACGGTTAGGCTAACGGTTGGAGATCAGGTATTGGAACAAATAATTGAGCTTACTCCTGATCCGCAATTGGCAAAAACGAACACTACTGTTGAAGATATTCAAAAGCAGTACACTTTTGCCCAGCACCTTGGTCAGGTACTTTCAGAAGCCAGGCAGCTTGAAGACCGTTTGAATAAGGAGTTGAAGAAGCTTAAAAGGGCAGATAGTCAGACTAGCGATCGAAAGACAACCTTGGAAACAGTACTAGCCGATCTAAGAAAAAAGGATATCACCTATCCACGTCCCAAGCTGATTGATCAGATGGAATATCTGTATGGAATGACTAATCGTGCAGATCAGTCCATGGGTAAAGATGCTTATGATCAGTTGGAGGCGCTTTCAAAGGCTTTTGAGGAGATCAAGAAAAAAGTTGACTAACACTAAGACTTCCTAAGTTTCAAAAACTTCGGAAGTCTTACATAGATTTGTCTTCTTCAGGTATAATTTTTACAATGTTTTCTTCAATATCTATTCCATAGCTTAAGGATATTTTGGCAATATATATTCCAAATACCCCTCGAAGTTCTCCCAAACTTGATAGAAATATCCAGTCGCTAATAGTTGTTCCTGGTATTGATTGGATATCTAATTTTTCAGTTTTTGATAAGAACTTTCTGCAACTTGATCTCAAAGCTCTAATAGAATTAGTTAACTCCTCGTCCTCATCCATCTGACTAAGTTCATCAGTTAAGAGATATCTAATTTCTCTGATTGATTTGATGCAAGCCGTTGGAATCTCAAGCTCAAAGGGAGAATAGAGTACTCTTCTGTCCTCAAGCTTGGATAAAATACGTTTGGCTACATTTCGGCTTGATTCTTTAGGTTGCCAGGAGATACCAAAAAAGGGACAGCTGATTCCGGTTATTCTGTTTTTCAAACTCTGATAACTAATTTTTATTTTAGGGATATATTAGATTTTCGGGGTTATATATTCACCTGATAACTCACACTCCGTCCACCCCCTGACCGAATTAACACTCCTTTTTCAAAAAGTATTTGTAAGTCACGAGTGGCGGTGGCTTTAGAAGTTTTAGTCATGCTCATATATTTTTTGGCGGTCATACCGCCTTTAAATTCCTCTGGCCCGGTAGCCATCATTAGCTTTAGCACCTTCATCTGGCGTTTACTGAGCCACTCACGGTTTTGGTCAAAGAATTGTGCCTTTTTTATAGTAAACTCCATTTCTTTCTTGGTAGCATCCTGGGCGTCCAGTACCAGATTAGTGAAATAGGTAATCCATTGAGTAAGATCAAGGGTGGTCTGTGCTTGTTTCAGCGCCTGATAATAACGCTTTTTATTCTTTTCAATACTTTTAGAAAGACTGAATAAGACAGGTTGATCAATAGCCTGCGATAGTGCTTTCTCAGAAATAGCGCGTCCGATCCGTCCATTACCGTCTTCGAAAGGGTGTATGGATTCAAAGTACACATGAGCAATAGCGGCACGTATGATCGGATTAGAGATCTCGCTGGCTTTGCCGGGAGCACTCTTGTTGAACCAATCAATAAATGCTTTCATTTCATCGGCTAATCTGCTTGAAGGTGGAGCTTCGAAATGGACTTTCTCCCTGCCAAATGTCCCCGAAACTACTTGCATGGGCTCTTTGCCGGATCGCCATTTCCCAGCACTAATATTTCGATAGCCTTGCATCAACGTTTTGTGCCAGTTAAACAACCCTTGCCTACTCAATGGTTTGGAAAAATTCTTGCGAACACTTACCACTAGCTCGGCAATTCCCTTCGCCTTTTTGTTTCTTATATTTTTTCCAGGCTGTAGACCCAGGTTATGTTGTATGGACGAGTACACATCTTCACGACTGAAATATTCACCTTCAATTTCTGAAGTTTTTAATGCTTCGGCTACTAACAAGTTAAGCATCATCTCTTCTCTTGAAGAGCGATTTACTCCATCAGTCAACCCTGATAACCGACCGGTGTTTACATTGTATTTCACCAAAGGTGTTGCTGTGTTACGGTTTTGATAAGTGAAATTGGGCCAATCTTTATCCTGCCAGTTATAAGCCATGAGCCAAATATACAATTTATTCGGCTCAAATTCAGTTATTTTTTGAGCCGAATAAACCCCTTATTCGGCTCAATAGAATACCCGTCTCAAGCATAAATGGTCAACCTTATGAGACGTAGGTATTCTTTTGAAAGCTTTATGCTCTTTCTGTGGTGTAATTTGTTCCAAGCAGAATTAAGGTGAGTAAAACGATACACTTAGTGAGATTTCTACTATTAAAATCAAAATTGGCCTCATTTCTATAAAATGAGATCATTATGTTTTGAGAGGCACTCTTTAAACATTTAGAATGGCTTGACGATAAGCTGAATTCAAACATCAGCTGTTTTCAACTGTTGCTTTTAATATGATGGAAGCGGAGGTCATCTCACAACTGGGTGCTTTTTGCACGGCACACGGGTTCAAGTTCTCGGGGACTAATGGTCAGTTTACACGCCATTTCCCGGGGGGAGTTCAAAGTATCATAATCTCTACTACCCAATATGAACATGATGTGGTAGCTGAAATTCATTTGGGTATCCGGCATGTGAGAATAGAAAATATGATATACAACGTTACAAAGGGACTCAAAGAATTTGAATCAAACAGCCATACAATCTTGACTTCGATGGGTCGGTTGCTTGGCAAACGCTTTCATCGTTATACCTGCCAAGATGAAGCTGATCTCTTCCATGCTAAAGTAAGTATTAAAGAATTTATGGATGACCACGGATGGTATTTCCTAAATCAAATTACCGATCTCAGCCAACTCCATGGATTGTTCAACACATTTTCCGAATATAATAATCAGTTGTTTTACAATGATTATATACGTGCTATCAAAGGATTGACTATTGCCAGGTTGGTAGACTATAAGTCCTACCATGAGCTAATCGACACGTATGAAATATTACTGGAACGTGCCAACTACCCGGAAAGCTATAGAAGTAGCTACAATGCGCTTACACTTTTTTTAGAGAATTATTCTGAAAATTGAGGTCTTAAGATTTAC
>JBCCSU010000278.1:0-6055 GCA_039199635.1 Bacteroidota bacterium
GGAAATTACCTTGACACTACTTATTCAAACCAAACTGGCCTTTACACCAAAATATCTACGCTAACAGCTGTTTTCCTTTCTATTATAACTGTTATTAGGCAAGTCACCAGATCTCAGCAGTAAGATGATCAAACGTATTCTACTAGCGTTTTTGGGCAGTGCTGCGGTATGTACGATCTTTTTTTATTTACACGGGTTGGTGCTTAGTGCCTATGAGGCTGGTCTGCCGTTCTCCCTTTTAAAGAGCTATACTTTTCATTTTGTTTTTTTTGTGATTGCGGTGCTCATTATTGAAGTGGTTTTTCTGTTAAATCCTGCGCAGCTCGGTTTCTCTTATTTGGTAGTAGTTTTTTGCAAGCTAGGAGCAGTAGTTGTAGTGTTTAAAGAAGCGCTTTTCGATCAAGAATCTCTTGCTATGGCCGCTAAGCTTTCTCTGATTGTTCCACTACTACTATTTATAGTTCCTGAGGCAATCTATTGTGCCAAAATGCTTAAAAAAGTGGATGAAAATGTTACTGAATCAAAATGACAATAAAACCTGTTCACGGCTAAGGTATTTTGTTATAAGTTATTAGCTTTGCGCCTGAATTCACATGGACATATGAATAGAAAGGCGCTCTCAAATATTTTTCTGTCATTTTTACTCATTTTAGGGTCTTCAGCACTCTTTGCTTCGGATAGTCAGCCTACTGGTGATGGTGATCTCATTGATACTCCGGAAGAGATAAACGAATACATCAAACATCACTTACAAGATTCTCATGATTTCACCCTCTACACAGACGGAGAAACGGGTACGCATTACGGGTTTCCACTACCTGTTATTTTGTGGGATGATGGTTTGAAAGTATTCAGTTCTGCTAAATTCCACCACGGTGAAACTGTGGCTGAAGCCGATGGTAACTATTACAGGCTTTATCACAGCAAAATTTATAAAACTAACGCGAAAGGAGATCTGGATCTTGATGAGTCAGGTCATCCGCATAATCAAAAGCCTTTGGACTTTTCCATTACCAAAAGCGTACTTGGAATGTTGATAGCAGGTATCCTATTGATCTGGGGATTCCGTTCACTGGCTAAGAGCTACTCGAAAGGTCCTATACCAACGGGTTTTGGTAGAGTTTTAGAACCACTGATCATTTATGTGCGTGATGATATTGCTATTCCGAATATTGGTGAGAAAAAGCATAGGAAATACATGGGCTTCCTGCTTACGGCATTCTTTTACATCTGGGTTTTAAACCTAATGGGAATGACTCCTCTTGGGTTTAACGTAACAGGGCAGATAGCCGTTACTGTTTGTCTGGCCTTATTCACCTTTTTTATCACTCAGTTCAGTGGAAACAGACATTATTGGGGGCATATATTTTGGATGCCTGGTATTCCTGTATTAATGAAAATACTACTCATTCCGGTAGAAGTATTAGGTATGTTTACCAAGCCTTTTGCCTTGCTCATTCGTCTATTTGCCAATATGACGGCTGGTCACTTTGTGGTGATGAGTCTTATCGCCTTAATGATCACTATGAAAGCTCAATTTGGCGTAGTCACCTCTACGGGTATAGCGTTTTTCTTGGCCTTTTTCATATCGTTGATCGAGCTGTTGGTAGCGTTTCTACAGGCCTATATTTTCACTATGCTTTCGGCATTATTTATAGGAATGGCCGTGGCAGATCATGAAGAGCATTAAATTGAATTTTTTGTTTAATAATTTATAAATCAAATCACATGTACAACTTAATTGGAGCAGGACTAATCGTAATTGGCGGAGGTATTGGACTAGGCCAGATTGGTGGTAAGGCGATGGAAGGTATCTCTCGTCAGCCTGAAGCTACTGGTAAGATCCAAACAGCCATGATTATTATTGCCGCACTTTTAGAAGGATTAGCTTTCGGTGCGTTGATTCTTGGTCAAGGATAATTGAAATTGATTAAACGCACCTTGTTTAGCGATAGGCTGCAAGGTGTGTTTTTATTAAACGAAAATTAAAAGTACTATAAAATGGACCAGTTAATCAATGACTTTTCGCCCGGCTTGTTCTTCATGCAGGCACTCATTTTTGTCTTAATTCTTTTCTTGCTGATCAAATTTGCGTGGCGTCCTATATTAGAGTCTTTGAGAATAAGAGAAGAGTCTATTCAGGGTGCGTTAGATTCTGCAGAAAAAGCGAAAGAGGAAATGGCTGCACTTCAAGCGGACAATAAGAAATTATTGGACGAGGCCCGAAAAGAGCGCGATCAAATATTGAAAGATGCCAGAGGTATCGCCGATACCATAAAAGAAGAAGCAAAAGAAGAGGCCTTAAAGCAATCCGAAAAGATGATTGAAGATGCTAAGCTGGCCATTAATACTGAAAAACAAGCTGCTTTGGCAGAAGTAAAAACACAAGTGGCAGAGCTTTCTTTACAAATTACCGAAAAGGTATTGCGAAAAGAATTAAAGGACGCGAAAGCACAGAAAGCATTGATAGAAGACTTCATCAAAGAGGACAACTTAAGTTAGTGATATGTCTGAATATCGAATAGCTTCAAGATACGCCAAATCATTGCTATCCTTAGCAGATGAGAAAGGAGTGCTAGACAAAGTGAAAGAGGATATGCATCTCTTCTTGAAGGTGTGTGAACAGAATAGAGACTTATTGCTCTTGCTGAAAAATCCTATTGTTAAGCATGATAAAAAAAGAGCTATCCTAGAAGCTATTTTTAAGGGAAAGGTGAATGAACTAACCTTAGCTATATTTGATATTATCACAAAAAAGAATAGAGAGGCCGTATTGCCTGAAATTGCGGTAGAGTTCGGTCATCAGTACAATGCTTATAAAGGTATTCAGGAAGCCTCTGTCACTACTGCTGTCCCTTTGAGTAAAGACCTCAAGGCAGAAATTGAAAAGTTAGTTAAAAAAATAAGCACTCAATCTGATGTAGAGCTTAAGGAAATTGTAGACGAGGACATTATTGGCGGTTACATTCTGAAAGTAGCTGATCGCCAGATTGATGATTCGATAAAAAGTAAATTAAAAGCACTTGAACTTAAGTTCAGTCAAAATCCCTATATAAAAGAATTTTAAATAAAGGCATTATGTCGAACGTTAGACCAGACGAAGTTTCAGCAATATTAAGAGAGCAGTTATCAGGAGCAAAAACGGCTGCTGAGCTAGAGGAGGTAGGAACTGTCCTTGAAGTAGGTGATGGCGTAGCCAGGATCTATGGATTATCCAAAGCCCAATCCGGTGAACTTTTGGAGTTTGAGAACGGCCTTAGAGCATTGGTTCTAAACCTGGAAGAGGATAACGTAGGTGCTGTACTTCTTGGGGACTCCCAAGCTATTAAAGAAGGCGACACCGTAAAACGTACGGGTAGAATTGCTTCTACTAATGTGGGTGATGGTATGGCAGGCCGTGTGGTGGATACACTCGGTAATCCTATTGATGGTAAGGGTCCTATTGAAGGTGAAACCTTCGAAATGCCATTGGAAAGAAAAGCTCCGGGTGTTATATATCGTCAGCCAGTGAGTGAGCCATTACAAACAGGTATCAAAGCCATCGATTCAATGATCCCAATCGGTAGGGGGCAGCGTGAGTTGATTATTGGTGACCGTCAAACGGGTAAAACGGCTGTAGCGATCGATACGATTATAAACCAGAAAGAATTTTATGATCGTGGTGAACCCGTTTACTGTATTTATGTAGCTGTTGGACAAAAAGCTTCTACCGTAGCCGGTGTGGTGGCATCACTAGAAAAAGCAGGTGCTATGGACTACACAGTAGTAGTAGCAGCGTCCGCTTCTGATCCTGCCCCAATGCAGTTTTTTGCTCCATTTACGGGTGCCTCTATTGGAGAATATTTCAGGGACACAGGTCGTCCTGCGCTTGTTATTTATGATGATCTATCCAAGCAGGCAGTGGCTTACCGTGAAGTATCCTTACTTCTACGTAGACCTCCTGGGCGTGAGGCTTACCCTGGTGATGTTTTTTATCTTCACTCAAGGCTATTAGAAAGAGCCGCTAAGATCAATGACAACGAGGACATTGCGAAAAACATGAATGACCTTCCCGACTCTTTGAAAAATAAGGTTAAAGGGGGAGGATCATTAACTGCACTACCTATCATTGAAACACAAGCAGGTGATGTTAGTGCGTATATACCTACCAATGTAATTTCTATTACCGATGGTCAGATATTCCTAGAAACCAACCTCTTTAATTCGGGAATACGTCCTGCTATTAACGTAGGTATCTCAGTATCGCGAGTGGGAGGTAGTGCGCAGATAAAATCAATGAAAAAGGTGGCCGGTACCTTAAAACTGGATCAGGCTCAATTCAGGGAACTTGAGGCTTTTGCTAAATTCGGTTCTGACCTGGATGCCGCTACTAAGCTTACCATTGAAAGGGGGCGTAGGAACCTCGAGATCCTTAAACAAGGCCAATACTCTCCGGTATCAGTAGAAGAGCAAGTGGCCATCATTTATGCGTGTACTAAAGGGCTGGTAGACAATGTACCTGTGGAGCAAGTACGTGACTTTGAGCGTAACTATTTAGATACCTTAAGGTCTAAGCATGCTGATGCGCTGGAATCTTTAAGACAGGGAAAACTAGAAGAAAGTACCATTGAGGTATTAGCTGCGGTAGCTAAAGACCTTACCAAACAGTACGCGGATTAATATTTAACAGCAGATGCCTAGTTTAAAGGAAGTAAAAAATAGAATCCAGTCTGTAACCTCTACACAGCAGATCACCAAAGCTATGAAAATGGTGGCGGCGGCAAAGTTGAGGCGAGCGCAGGATAATATCACTCAGATGAGGCCTTATGCTCAAAAGCTGGGGTCTTTGCTTCAAAACTTATCTTCTCAAAGCGAAGGAGAAAGTGCTGGATACGCTGAAGTTCGTCCTGTTAATCAGGTATTACTATTTGTAGTTACTTCTGATAAAGGTTTATGTGGTGCATTTAATAGCAATGTTTTTAAAGCAACTAATAAACACATAGCTGATCATTATTCCACTGAAATGGCTGCGGGTAGGGTTACTATTCTTCCAATCGGGAAAAAGGCATTAGACTATTTCACAAAACGTGATTATAATGTTCAAGGTGATTTCTGGGAACAATTTAGTCCTGTAGGTTTCGAGAAAAGTGCTGCTGCTGCGGAATTCGCCATGAAAGGTTTTCTAGCCGGAGATTTTGACAGAGTAGATATCATATACAATGAATTTAAAAATGTGGCTACTCAGATCATGCGTACGGAGCAGTTTCTTCCCATTCTCCCGGCAGAGGATTCAACATCTTCTTATGATGTAGATTACATTTATCAGCCTTCAAAAGAGGAGATTGTAGAGGAGTTAATTCCCAAGTCTTTAAAAACACAGGTATTCAAGGCAGTGTTAGACTCAAACGCAGCAGAACATGGTGCCAGAATGACGGCCATGGAACAAGCTACAGATAATGCCGGTGAATTACTAAAAGAGCTAAAACTCAGTTATAACAGAACCCGTCAAGCGGCCATCACGAAGGAGATACTTGAAATTGTAGGTGGAGCAGAAGCTCTGGGGTAGAAGAACTTCTTAAACTAGAATTTAATAAAAACCCCGTACAGAGGTTGGGGTTTTGGTTTTTGGATACCAATTATCGATGTCAGCTGAATTTTGTTTTCAAGTATCCTAACACCTTTTAGGTTCACCCCTCCATAGTGGGTGGACGTTAGTATTTAAAGTCCAATTCCAAGTTTTTCACTGATTATTGGTATCCAGTAGTGGAAGTTCGTAGCAGTGTGTGTTACGCTTGGGAGTAATATTTGGTGAATTCAGTCATACTTTCATCTTACGCCATAGAGCTGATCGAGATTTGTTCTAGAGAATAAAAGTGTTTGAGGAACTTGTGTTAATTCCTTCCAACCTAGTGGACCTATTTTCTCACATTAACTTGGCCACTCATGATAAATGGTTTTATTGCGGGGTCTTAGGTAATGGAAATGAGCGGATCAGATCAAAATACGTGTCTTCTAATGCTTTTTCCGGGTTTTCTTTCGTTTTTCTATTCTTTAGAAAGTACAATTTTGGAGGGAA
>JBCCSU010000279.1:0-6051 GCA_039199635.1 Bacteroidota bacterium
AACATCTTCCCAAAACGGCTGATCAACATCAAAATCCACAGTATATATATAATCGCCATTGGTATCAAATAAGGAGGCTGGAATATTTTTAATGCTATTGTCAGTAGCACTATCCGCGCCATTTATTCTTATAGAATCTGCATAGAGTATAAACTGCGCTTCACCGATCTTATCGGCCAATGGCAGTGTACTTGAATTAGAATATTCTGCATTTATATCTACAGTATCACCTAATTGATACATATCAATAGTTACCTCGGGTAAACCTAGGGTGGTTCCATAGGCGTTTTGTATTCTAAGTGTCATACTCGCAGACACAAATTCATAAGAAACGGTATCCGATTTCGGAAATGTACTGCGGAGTGCGGTAGTACTTAAATCAGAAATTCCAATGGCCTCAATACGACCCAGCTGGGGATCATTATAAGCGCCGGCTAGCATTAAACCTGATTCATCGTAAAGTAAATCATCCACCCAGACCTGCTTTACGTTATCTCGCATTGGAATTTCGGCAAAAAAAATCCCCAAATTGTCTTCGGGGGGTAAACCTATTGTATTTTCCTCTTCACAAGAGAAAAGGCATAAGGCTGCAAAGGACAGCAGCCCTATTTTTCTAGCCTGCAAGTTCATTATATAGATCGTAGTATGAGTCAGTAAAGTTCTCGTCCTTCTCGATTGTTTCAACTTTCTTTTCTTCTTCTAGCTCCGTGAAGAGTCCATTTAGCCCTTTACCGCCTTCAGCCATAATTACAGCGTCAGAAAATTCTACCCCTAATTTAATAAAGCCATTAAAGTCAGCGGTCTCTAAATTAGAGAGCATACTGTCTTCAATGTCCATCATCTTTACTTTATCAATAAGATCACTGTCAAATTTGTGGGTAAAACTTGTATTGTATACCGAAAAAACAGTTTTTGCATCCTTAAATAAAGGATCGTTTTTATAAGTTGTTTTCAAATACAACGGAATAAGACTAGTCATCCAGTCGTTACAGTGCACAATATCCGGTGCCCAACCCAGCTTTTTCACTGTTTCTATAACGCCTTTACAGAAAAATATTGCTCGCTCATCATTATCCTCGTAGAAATTATTTTCTTTATCGTGGAAAACAGATTTTCTATGGAAGTAATCTTCATTGTCAATAAAATACACTTGAAGCTTAGCATTGGGGATAGAGGCTACTTTTATAATCAAAGGCTTTTCTTCGTCACCAACGGCTATGTTTATTCCTGATAATCTTACTACTTCGTGTAATCTGTTCTTTCTCTCATTGATCAGCCCGAACCTGGGTACTAAAATTCGGATTTCCATTCCTTTTTCCTGCATAGCCTGAGGTAATTTGCGTACAAACTCGGCTACCTCGGAAGTCTGTAAAAAAGGGTTGATCTCACTAGCTACATATAGAATACGAAGATTCGACATACTTGTATGGATTTGATTTTCAAAATTAATCCACAAAAGTACTAAAATTTTCCTGCTAATCCGCATTTAGTTTTTTTAAAAATATAGCTTTGCACTCTTTTTTGGCCTGTTAGATGCTTCATTTTACAGATATAGCTGATATTCGGAACTACCTAAATGAACGGCAATTAGAAGGAAAATCCGTTGGTTTAGTGCCTACCATGGGAGCCCTTCATGATGGTCATTATTCGTTAGTAAAGGCAGCAGTCAAAGAGAACGATATTGCGATTGCAAGTATTTTCATTAACCCTGTCCAGTTCGATCAAAAGGAAGATTTTGAGAACTATCCGAAAACCATGAGTGCTGATTTTTCTGGTTTGGAAAAAATGGGAACCCATATTTTATTCACACCTTCATTAGAAGAAATATACCCCAGTACGCTAAATCTGAATCTTAGTTTTGGATCAATGGAAAAGGGAATGGAAGGGAAATTTAGAGAGGGACATTTTAATGGTGTAGGCATTATAGTGGGGAAGCTATTAAATATTATCAGACCTGACACCGCTTATTTCGGACAAAAGGATCTGCAGCAATTTTCAATTATCACCTGCTTAGTGGAAGATCTTTCGTATAATGTTGAGCTCAAATGTATGCCCACGGTAAGAAGCGAAAATGGCCTTGCACTGTCCTCCAGAAATCAGCGATTAAGTAAAAAAGGGTTGGATGAGGCTGCTTTAATTTATAAATCCTTAAACCTTGCGCATGATTTGCTCCGCAAGTCTTACACTATTGCAGAGGTTGAATATCAGATCCATAACCTGTATGAAAAGAGTAATCTGGATTTAGAATATTTTGCAGTAGTGGATGCTGTATCTTTAGTGCCGTTAACAACACTAGCCCAAAAAACAGCGCTTTGTGTGGCGGCCCACGTGGAAGGGGTGAGGTTGATTGACAATATGATTATTTCTAAATGAATATAGAAGTTTTAAAATCTAAAATTCACAGGGTTCGGCTCACTCAAGTAGAGCTTCATTATGTGGGGAGTATCACCATAGATGAAGACTTAATGGATGCTGCCAATATGATAGAGGGGGAAAAAGTACAGGTAGTGAATATTAACAACGGAGAGCGGTTAGAAACTTACGTGATCAAAGGTGAGCGTGGGAGCGGCATGATCTGCATGAATGGACCAGCCGCCAGAAAGGCCCAGGTTGGTGATATTATTATAATTATTTCGTACGCTTCGATGGATTTTGAGGAAGCTAAACTATTTAAGGCGAGTGTTATATTTCCGGATGTAAATAATCGGCTACCTCTTTAAGATCATGTCTTCAAAACTTAAAAACCTCGCTAAATATGTAGTCATGCTCGGCATTACTGGGTTTTTGCTTTGGCTTTCTTTTGAGAACATAGAGGTAGAAGAAGGTGAAAGTAAGCTGGATTTTATTGCGGCAGTTTGGGGCACGGCTAATAAGCCCTTTCTGTTTTTATCCGCTCTATCCGCGCTGTTAAGTCATTTGATACGGGCCGAACGCTGGAAACTACTCTTAAAACCGTTAGGGTTTAATGTGGGGGTGTTAAAAGGGTTTTTATCCGTTATGATTGGCTACTTTATAAATTTGGTTATTCCCAGAGGCGGTGAAGTTTCCAGGTGTTATAACCTCTATCGCTTATCGGGTACGCCGGTCAATATTTCGTTGGGTACAGTGGTAGCAGAAAGAGTGATCGATCTTTTATTTCTCATTGTATTAATTGGCGCTTCTTTCTTGATTGAACTTGATAACCTGTTACTGTTTTTCAACTCAAAAGAAGTTCAGGCCTTGCAAGGAACGGACGATGGTGACGGTATTTCCGCAGGTATTATTATCGCTGGGCTACTGGCCTTGCTCGGGATTTTTATCATTTTCTGGTATTTATTTAAAACCCGAAAATATTTAATGCTTAGGTTGATTTCTAAATCCCGAAGCGCTATTCTGGGAGTACGTGATGGCGCTAAATCAGTATTGAAGCTTGAGCAGCGTGTACTTTTCATTGGTTATTCTTTTGCCATTTGGATTTGCTATTACCTAATGATGTATTTTGTGATGCTCGCTTTTCCTGAAACCGCTAACCTTGGTTTAGATGCTGCGCTTACCATCTTTGTCATTGGTGGTATAGCTATGGCTGTGCCTCTGCCCGGTGGAGCAGGGAGCTTTCATCTACTAGTGGCGACCGGCCTAGTGATTTTATACAGCTTAGCGCAAGATAAAGCAGTAGCTTTTACCTTTATATTTCATGGTTGGCAAACCATCGTAATTATTATTGTAGGTGCTTTTTCTATGTTTATAAGTCAGTTTTTGCGAAATAGGAGTGAGCACACAGGATAAAATATTGAGTCAGGAGGAAATAACAGCTCAAGTTCGTGAGTGGCAGGCTCACGGTGAGAAAGTTGTTTTTTCCAATGGCTGCTTTGATATTTTGCATCTGGGGCATATTGATTACCTGGAAAAAGCCCGCGCACTTGGAAACAAATTAATCATTGGTCTGAATACAGATGAATCTGTTCGAAGTCTTAAGGGACCCACACGTCCGGTGAATAACGAACTGTCACGGTCGAGAATGCTTGCTTCTTTACAGTTTGTAGATGGCGTGGTACTTTTCGGGGAGGAAACCCCTTATGAGTTAATCAAGGCGTTAAAGCCGGACATTCTCGTTAAAGGAAATGACTATTTGGCAGAAAATATAGTTGGTGCAGATATTGTTAAATCAAAGGGAGGCAAAGTAGAAACGGTTTCACTTGTGAAGGGTTATTCTACTTCAGGCTTAATTGAACAAATAAAAAAATTATAAAATGGGTATTATAATCATAATGATAGTATTTGGAATTATCAGCTTTGCTGTTAGTTCCCGGTTGAAAAGCAAATTTAAAAAGTACTCTCAGGTACCTTTGAATAAAAACTTATCGGGTGCCGAGATAGCTCAACTTATGTTGGCAGATCATAACATACATGATGTGCAGGTTACTTGTGTTCAGGGTAAACTTACTGACCACTATAATCCTTCCAACAGAACGGTGAACTTAAGTGAGGAGGTATACCACGGCCGTAATGCCGCGGCTGCTGCGGTCTCTGCGCATGAGTGTGGGCATGCTGTGCAACATGCTACAGCTTACAGTATGTTGGAATTTAGATCAGCCATGGTTCCTGTTCAGAATGCCAGTGCTAAAATTTTGAACATTATTATGATGGTGATGCTTTTCGGTGGGTTCTTCTTGTTCAATACGTTTCCGGTAGATCTCGTTTTATTGGTGATAATCGGAGCATATGGCGTTATGACTCTATTTTCCTTTGTGACCTTACCAGTAGAATTTGATGCGAGTAAGCGAGCCTTGGCCTGGGTGCAAGATCGGAACATCGTAAACAACAGCGAGTACGATATGGCGAAAGATGCACTAAAATGGGCAGCTATGACCTACGTAGTGGTAGCGGTAAGTTCACTCGTTACGTTATTGTATTATATCAGCATGTTTTTAGGAAGCAGGGATTAATTGGTTAATCCAGAAATTGTAATTTTGAAGGCTCGCAAACGATTGTGAGCCTTTTTTGTTACTGTAAAAAATACTTTAGAGACCTATGAATTTTGAATTGACTGAAGAGCAATTAGCCGTAAAAGAGGCAGCCAGAGACTTCGCACAAACAGAGTTGCTGCCAGGTGTAATTGAAAGAGATGAAGAGCAAAGATTTCCCGCTGAGCAAATTAAAAAAATGGGCGAGCTGGGATTTATGGGCATGATGGTGGATCAAAAATATAATGGAGGTGGCATGGACACCGTTTCGTATGTACTTGCTATGGAGGAGATCTCAAAAGTAGATGCCTCTGCTTCCGTCTGTATGTCTGTTAACAGCTCATTAGTATGTTGGGGTATAGAGACCTACGGCTCAGAAGAGCAAAAAGAGAAATTTTTAACCAAACTGGCCACTGGTGAAACTATAGGTGCGTTTTGCCTTTCCGAACCGGAAGCCGGTTCAGACGCTACAAGCCAGAGAACTACAGCAGAAGATAAAGGTGATTACTACCTATTAAATGGCACAAAAAATTGGATTACCAATGGAAATAGTGCCGGAGTCTATATTGTTATTGCACAAACAGATCCCGAGAAAAAGCATAAAGGCATCAATGCTTTAATTGTTGAACGTGATATGGATGGGTTTATCGTCGGTAAAAAAGAAGATAAGTTAGGAATTAGAGGTTCAGACACCCATTCTTTAATGTTTACCGATGTAAAAGTTCCAAAGGCTAATAGAATAGGGGAGGATGGTTTCGGCTTCAACTTCGCTATGAACACACTTAATGGTGGCCGTATAGGCATCGCTTCACAGGCGCTAGGCATCGCGTCAGGTGCTTATGAGTTAGCACTGAATTATGCTAAAGAGCGAAAGGCTTTTGGGAAAGAGATTTCAAAACATCAAGCTATTCAGTTTAAGTTAGCTGACATGGCTACTCAAATAGAAGCTGCCAGGTTATTATGCCTACAAGCTGCTTCCTTAAAAGATCAGAAAAAACCATATGCACAGGCCAGTGCCATGGCAAAACTTTTTGCTTCTGAGGTAGCTATGAACACTACTGTAGAAGCCGTTCAGGTTCATGGAGGCTATGGTTTTGTGAAAGAATAC
>JBCCSU010000280.1:0-6050 GCA_039199635.1 Bacteroidota bacterium
ATGAGCTGCTTTCCTGTTTTATTAAAAATCCAGGGCAATACACCGGTAATCACTCCTAATGCTAAAGCCACCAGGACTGCATATGCCAATACGCTCTGATTCAAGGATAGGTCTATCCAATAGGGCAGATAAGGACTCACCAGGTCATATGATGCTCCGATAACACTCCATGCGAACAGTAGCCCTACCAAACTACCGATCAACGATAATACAACACTATGTACCACCGCGCCTGATACTATGGACCCATGTGATGATCCTAGCACTTTCCGCACTACCGTTTCCTTGGTTTTTCGGATAGTTTGTATGAGCATAAGGTTCGCAATATTAACCGTGGCGATGGTCAGTAAAAACAAAGCAGCTGCACCAAGTAAAACGAGGTAACCCTCGAGCTCACCGATGTAAAGATCGGAAAGGGGTTCTGCCAAGTAAGAAAGGCCCAAGTTAGTATCGGCGTGCACCCGACCTTGTAACTCTGCAAAAGCACTTAGTTCGCGGTTAAAATCCTCAAGTGATACTCCCGGTTTTAAGCGAGCAAGACCGATGCAAGGTCGATAGCTTCGCGAGTCGATCACAAAATCGGCAAAGGCCATAGCTCGAAAGGCTTCATTTCGGTGGGGGAAGCTAAAGCCTTTGGGAAGCACACCGTAATTAGTATACGAAAAACCATCCAGCGTCACTTGCAGCATTTCTATGCTTTCTTTGCCATCAAACCTTTTTTGCCAGAAATCATGAGTTAGCATAATAGTATGAGAACCACGCTCATCCAGTGTTTCCGGCCAGTCACTCCCTATTTCAGGCTCCACGCCAAGCACCTTGAAAAGATTGCTGGAAGCAAATGTAGTACTTAGATCTTCCGGCGGCTTACCATCTCCACTGAGGTTATACCTACCCCCATCGCGATATACGGCCAGCTCTTCTATGCCTTTTAGCTGCTTTTGCATATCCAGAAAGTCCGGATAAGAAAATAATCCTTTTTCGCCTCCTTTTATGGATTGGATGCGAACGAGATTTTGTGGCTCTTTAAAGGGAAGGGATGTAAATAAAAGTGCATCCATGTAGCTATAAACCACAATACTGGCACCGGTGGCTATGGCAAAGGTGAAGATGATTATAGCTGAGAAGGCAGGGCGCTTTCTCAGGGTACGGAAAGATAGTTTGAGGTTGTTATTGAGGTTCATGTTTAAGTCTTTTCTATTTATTCACAGTAGCTATTAAGAATTTGAAGGTCTTGAAAATAGAACTGTTTATAAAGAAAGCTGTGAGTTTTTAGATCCGAGTATAAAGCTCATAATCGCTCGCTCAGCACCTGTAAATCCTCTTGTGAAAAATTTTCACCTGAAAAAATGCGCGGATAATACAGTGTTTTCAAGACTTCATGAGACTCGTGTACTTCCTTCAAAAATACCAGATGACTGCGCCGATCCGTATGAGAAAGCGCTGATAGTTTTTCGTGTATCATAGCCGCCGGAGCAAGCCATTCCCATTTCTCCAACAAGTGGTTACGCTTTTTCACCTGATCTTCAAATCGTGATTGCATAGCATTTGCTTCATTGTCTAATAATGTGAAGCTAGCGTAGTACCATTTATAGAAATTGACTGTATCACCATCGTTATACTGCGGATATTCACGATAGAATCTGTCAAGCACGAATGATCTAGGGTTGTTCCAGTTGTCATCATTTTGCTTTCTAACCGCATGAATAACTTCTGCGCGGTTGGGTAGCGGCTCATTGGCTACCACAAAAAGATTAAGCAGTGTAGGGGTAATTAAGGTAAAAATCAACCAGATACCTAGACCCAGCATTGCACTTAGCGCTGAACCTTGACGAAAATAAACAATGGCTGCCATCAGGATCACCCAGAGAAAGCAATATCCGAAAATAATCAGCATCCACTGAACAAATAATGGGCCATTATCACTCCAAGGGATACCCTGAAGTAGGAACCCTAATACTAGCAGAAGGGTAGCAAGCCCGCAAACTATAAGGAACCTTAAAAGACCTTTGCCAAAGAGAATGGCCCATAATGAGGTGGATTGTGATTGCAAAAGTGGAAGCGTACCTCCCTCCCTTTCCCCGGCATAGAGATTATAGAATAAAGCGACAATAAGCAGCGGAAATAAGAAAATGAATACATAGGAGAGATCAAAGTTTCCGGTCAGCAGCTTCATAGGGTTAGCAAGTTCTCCTGTATTGACTTTGCGCGCCAGGTCAGTGGCATTAATCCCATAGTAAAGTGGAAAAAGGTCCCGTTGCCCAAGGCATAAACCTGCGCCAGCAGAGGCATCATGAGTAAAATAAAAAATAAAATGCCTTCGCGCATCTACACCTGTGGGTGTAACGGCACTCAAGTATTTCTTTTTATTACCTATGATTGAGGTGTCAAGCTTTACCCAATGTAAGAGGCTATCGAACTGTTGACGTTCATATTTTTGTACTTGTGAAATGCGAGCCTTCTGTTTGTCAATTTCGAATTTTCCAAAATAGATGCCATAAATGCCTGCCCCAAAAACAACCAGCAGCAAAGCCTTAAGCATATTACTCCGCCATAAGTTTCTCCATTCAAATATGAGGATGTGAAAGAGTGTTTTCATAATTTGGAAATCTTCGGGGCACAAATTGACGAGAGAAGGAAAAGTCCGGCCAGCCAGAACATCAGCGCAGCACAGCTTCGCCACTGTTTCGACAAAATAGTGCTTGCGCTGGGTAGCTGGTACTCAAAAGGAGGTACGCTAGCCCACATTTCTTCGTTAGCCGTATAATCTCCATAGGCCACTTCCGGTTTATGGTTCACCTCCATGTCTTTGTTCATCTTTTTTACAAAACCTCTCCGATAGTCTTCTGCTGCTTTGGTAAATACCACATGATGGTAGAAGTCCGTACCGGCAAGTGCCATGGATAGATTTCTTACGGCCAGATAGGGGTTAATAAAGCCCATCCATTCAGATAGTCTATTCTGTTCGTTGAAAATACTTTCTATCTTGGAAAACTCCGCGTCATACACTTTATCCGTGTATTCTTCGCCGGCTTGCATGGCTATGCCGCTCCAGTTTACAGGTAACTCCTCAATGGTTTTAACACCATACTGATCTAATACTTCCTGCTTGAGGGATGCCAGACGCATGTCTGACGGGTTATGTCCGTCAATACCATTCTTTACTTTATCATAGATCGCATTTCTGAAATCAAACTGTGAGGGGATTTGATAGACCTTGTCGGCTAAATTGGCCGTGGCCTTCGGAAGGATAATACAAGAGGCGATCCACATTCCAAGGAGAGTTAACAAGGAAAACCCAGAGGTTTTCGCAAAAGCTGAGATCAGCACACACAAGAGGACAAACACTAAAAAGTAAATGGCATAGCCCCCGGTGAGTAATAAAAACTTTATAGTCACTTCTGGGTCAAGACTGGCCGATTGCTCATTGAGTAGTAAATAAGCTACTAGTATGATGGGTAAAAAGATCAGCAGCACCATCAAATAGGTGCCCCAAACTTTACCCATAAATAGCTGTCTCATGGACAAGCCCTGCGCATGAATTAATTTGAGTGTACCTTCCTCGCGCTCTTTACTGAAAATGTTGAACGTAAGGAAAATGATCAATAAAGGAAGCAGTACCTGTAGGATGAGTGCAGCGGTCATTTCCCCAAAGCGGGTCATACCGTTACTATCCTGAGCGGCACTGAATAATACTTCGTTTTGTTTATGAGCTTCTAGAAATACCGAGATTCCAGTGTAGTTATCCAGTCCTACATCCAGAAAACTCAAAACGGGCTTTGGTTTGAATGCAAATTGCCCATAGTGTGCGGCACTGTGAGGATGCTTGTTTCCCTGATCCAGCCATTTATCATACATAGCAGATTGTGCTTTAGCTCGCTCCTCCTGTACCAGTTTTTGACCCTGCCGGCCAACAAATACAGCGATTAGCATCAAAACGATCAAAATGCCACCTGAAACTTGCAGGCGCGTATCACGGAGGGCGGTAAGAAATTCTTTTTTAATGATTAACCGTAGCATGACTTTCGCTTTTCATCGTTTCTAAATACAAATGTTCTAGTTCTGTTAAGGTAATCTCATCGCTATCTAACAAGTGAACCAGCTTTCCGGCTTTCATAATTCCGATATGTGTGCCACTTTCCTTGGCGCGAAATAGGTCATGCGTGGCCATTAAAATAGCTACTTTGTTCTGCCGCATGTCTTGAAGTAGTTGTGCAAATTCATTACTGGCTTGAGGATCCAGACCTGAAGTGGGTTCATCTAATAATAAATCGTCAGCTTGCTTTGCTTTGGCAATGGCGATACCCACCTTTTGCCGCATCCCCTTAGAGTACTGAGATACACGCTTATGAACCGCGTCAAACTGTAGTCCTGCTGATTGTAGTAGCTCTTCCGCCTCAGATTTACCTGGTTTTTCACCGCTCAAACCGGTGAAAAACCGAAGGTTTTCCAGTCCGGTGAGATTACCATACAAGTTCAAATTTTCAGGAATATAGGCCAAATGCTTCTTGGTATCCTGAGGTTTAACGCTGACATCAATACCATTTACATTCACATTTCCTGAACTGGGTTGGATAAAGTTCATGAATAAATTAATGGTGGTGGTTTTACCTGCACCGTTGGCCCCTAACAGACAGAATACCTCGCCCGGTGCCACAGAAAGATTTAGATTGGTCAGGGCTGCGTGCCCACCATATTTCTTTGATAGGTTTATAGCTTCTAGCATTGTAAAGTCGTTTACATTAAAAAAAGGATACGTAACCTCGAACGAGTTACTAGAATTACTTTACGATGATAATCGAATTGGTCGCTTCATGCAACATAGTTGCGTTAAATTACTTGAATGGTAGAAGTATCGCTTTAATATCAATTCTGACTTGCGTTCGCTAAGCGAACAGTTTCGCCAACAATCTCATTTAGCCGGTCAGTTTCAACTTCTATGAAACGCATAATCTGCTTTTTATCATCTTCACTGAGCTTTTCCGCATCGTGCATAAACATATAAGTGAGGCCGCTTAAGTTAGCTACAGGGCTGCGAACCAGGTGTGAATGCTCCCAGGCAATTTGATTTAATTTCCTTTCCTGGTCAACTATTTTGCTTTTGTAGGACTTAACCAGATCAGCCTGTTTCTCGACCACTGGCCTGTAGATGTACCTAATTTCAAGAAGCAGTATAATTACAGAGAGTATAGCCAGTAAAATCTCACCGATAATAATAAGATTTAGCTTGTATTCAGAGTTTTTTTCCAGCAGATCAACAACAACTTCCATATTTTCTAAGAATGCGGCCTGATTTTGGTAAATAGTGCTGAGGTCTGCTTCCGTGATATTTTCCGCACCCAGAAACGGTTTAATGAAATCTACATGAGTAGATAATGTACCTAGCAGGCTCAATACTTCCTGATCTTCTACCACAGGAATATCTGTTGAATCATTAGCATTAAGAAAGGCGTAATGTGCCGTATGCCACTGATCATAGAGAGCTTTGGCCGCGGATTGATTTTTATCTTTATGCAATTCCAGGCTTATCCGTTGCGAGAGCATCCTTTGCCTGCCTGCAACATTGATCAAGTGCGAATCCTGACGTTTTTGGTAAAGCCAAAATTGAATAAGCGCTTGATTTGCCAGAATTAACAATACCGTAATTATAGCCCCTCGTACAAAACTCTTATCTCCGAACATATTTTATCAACACATTTTCTGGATAATCGTCACTAGATTTTAGATTTCAATATATAATTATCTTTTGGAGATTGCTACTCTGGAAGAATAGATTGTTAATGAATTTTAGGCTAAAGTGATTCTTAGCGCCCTTAAACCGGTAATATCTTGAAGAGGGGCCAGTTCAAGATCTTCAATTTGATTAGATAACACATTTTCGAACTGGAGTGATTTTATATACTCAAGGTACTCCAGACGTGTTTCACCATTCATATAGACAATGGCAATTTTATTCTTTTGTGTAAGACGCTCATCGGAGTCTACCACAGTAGCTTTTTCTATTCTTTTTTTTAGTGTTTCGTATTTAATGCTCTCCGGGCCGAAAATATCAA
>JBCCSU010000281.1:0-6003 GCA_039199635.1 Bacteroidota bacterium
GATAAAACGATTCTAAAAAATAAAATCGATTCGATTGAGTTTTTCGCTAAAAAGCTACGCTGTAAGCATCAATAGCGTGTTTTTCGTCTTTTCTTAAAGACACTAAGTAATAGGGCTTTCTGCCTAGTATCTGATACACCTGTGACTTTCTCAGCAAGCCCTATTTATTACAGAATTTTTGTTTTAACCTTTTAATTGAGATTTCGTTTTATACAAAAGTTAATTAAATATATGTATAAAATAGGGAGTCTTGAAGAAATAGTCATGTTGTTGGCCGCAGTATTAAAGGACGATGCATATGCAGTTTCAATAGCAAATGAGTATACCGAACGGACAAAAAATGAAATTTCTATTCCTGCTATACACACGGTACTGAAGCGGCTTGAAGACAAGGGACTATTGAAATCTCATGAATCGGCACCCACGAAGGAGAGGGGTGGAAGGAAAAAACGGATATATGGTATAACCAATGCTGGCTATCAAGTCATTCATGAATTGAGACATCAAAGAGAGGCGCTATGGACGCTGGTCCCTAAGATGAACTTGGAATGAGTGAAAATCAACTACCTCGATTACCGCTCCGATTTTTGCGTTGGTTTTGTAAAGATGAACTAATAGATGAGATTGAAGGCGATCTATCAGAGGCTTATCATCAACGACGCATACAAAATTCAGCAAAAGCAAAAATCAGCTTCTATAAAGAAGTACTACTCTCATTTAATAAAAGAAATATTGGAATGATGGAAAAATACAAGGAGACCTCGCTCGGACTTAGCTGGTCAATGCTCGCGCAGTATGGTAAAATACTCGTTCGAACCATCAGGAAATCTAAAGTGTATAGCTCAATCTCTATTGTAAGCCTCACGCTAAGTCTGACCTGTGCAGGACTTATCTACCTCTATTTGAACAAAGAACTCACATATGATCAGGTTTATGATGATGCGGATAACATTTACAGAATCAGTCATTTAAGTAATAATTCAGGAAGAAGCTATGCGTTTGCACCTGTAGGGTTAGTACCCCATCTGATAGAAACGATGGAGGCTGTGGAAGACGGCACTCGCCTATTTAAATATCGGCGGGCAATACCTATGACCTTAACGGCTACCAAACAATCTTTCAATGAGGCCAGGGTTGGTTGGGTTGACCCTGGTTTCTTTGACCTATTTAATTTAAAAATCCTTTATGGCAGTGCAGAGGACTTGAAAAGGCCCTATACAATAATGCTCAACGAAAGTACCTCTCAGAAGTATTTTGCAGGTAAAAACCCCATAGGACAAACGATAACTTTTAATGGTGAATATGAAGCCACATTAGAGGTAATTGGTGTTTTCGAAGATTTCCCTTCCAACACCAGCTTTCAGCTTGATCTTCTTTCAAACATAGAAACTTGCTATAAGACGATGTGGGCTGGTGGCTGGATGACAGACTGGCAAAACATGTTTACCAGTGCATATGTAAAAATTAAGCCGGGAAAATCTGAAGAAGTGCTTAAAGTAGCTCAAGAAGCTGTCTCCAATAATTATGCACCCGACCGACCTAAATTATGGGAAACGTCTCTTCAGAAACTGACGAACCTGCACCTTTCCGAACCAAAAGATATTGGAGAGTGGAGCTCACACAACGATATTGAAACGATCGTACTGTTTAGCGCAATAGGTCTGATTATTTTAAGTCTAGGCTGTTTTAATTTTATCAATATGGTGACTGCACAGGCGGGCCAGCGAGCAAAAGAAGTGGGCGTTCGCAAGGTGCTGGGTAGTAATAAAAAACATATTGCTCAGCAAACCTTATTTGAAACAGTCTCTTTCGTATTGATCTCTGGAATGCTGTCGTGGGGTTTGATGTACGCCTTGTTACCTCGGCTGGGAGCGTTAACCAGCCATAGCTACTATTTGAATGATCTCGCTAACGCGTACTTTGTCATAGGATTTATCTTATCTCTTATTATTGTCGCGCTGCTCGCAGGAGCTTACCCCGCCTTGCATATCTCTCGCATCAATTCACTACATCTGATGAAGAAGAATCACACCGCTGTCGGCGGTGCCAAAGTGAGAAATACGTTGGTAACTGCTCAGTTTACCATCACCTCAGGTTTGGTCATCTGCACGCTGATGGTCTTTTTGCAGATGAAATACATCCAGAATAGAGACTTAGGTTTTGACGATTCTACCATCGTTACTATGCCGATTCACAACGATGAAGCGGTTATCCCAAAGATCAATGCATTCCGAAATGAGTTACTATCCGTTTCAGGCATTGATAATGTCACTGCAGCATCTCATGAAATGCTCTCGGACTATACCTACATCACTAATTTTATCATTCAGGGTTTTGAAGAGCAAAAAAAATGGGAGCGCTACACCGTAGAGCAAGACTATCTTAAAGCCTTTGATTTAGAGGTCATTGCTGGTAGGGGATTTGATCGTTCTATTCCTACTGATTCCAATGCGTTTGTCTTAAATGAAAGTGCAGTTAGCGCATTGAATCTTACACCACAGCAGGCACTCAATCTCACCATCACCGATCAGGGTCTTAATTATACAGGTAAGATAATAGGTGTTGTGAAAGACTTTCATTTTAGATCGTTACATCATGATATACAGCCTTTTGTCATGTATGTGAATTGGGATCGGCTCGATTATATTTCGGTCAATTTATCGTCAAATGACTTTGCGAGAAACATCGAACACTTAGAAGAAAAATGGTATCAGACTTTTGGGGAGAAGGCACCGTTTTTCTATCAATTTCTGGATCAGCAGACTTCTGATCTTTATTTGAAGGAGGATAATGAAAGCCTACTATTTTCATCTTTTAGTTTACTTTCTGTCATTTTGGGTGTCTTAGGCCTTTTTGGATCTGCACTCTTCATCACAGAAAGACGCTACAAGGAAATAGGTCTGCGAAAGGTTCTTGGAGCAAATACGTTGCAATTGATATTGATGATTAACAGCATCTTTATCCGGATGATTGGATTGGCCTTTTTGATTGCTTCCCCACTCTCATTTCTACTGATGAATCATTGGTTGAAGGAGTTTGCCTATCACATTGAACAACCCATTTGGGTATATGCAGCAACAGCTGTTACTACCTATTTTATTGCTTCTGTTACGGTAAGCCATATTAGCTGGAAAGCTGCGACTTCTAATCCTATTGAGGCAATTAAGGTGGAGTGAAGAAAAGGGGAGGCATTAGGGAAATCAAAGTATGTTCTGGAGAACTTATAAGTATGCTCTTTGGAAACCTAAACTTCCCCTTACCAACTCTATGCAAAATATGCAATTTAAATGTCTCTAAAAAAGATGAAAACATGTTAACCCGCATTATTCACCACAACTAGTGGCGGGTTGATTCAAGTAATTGATTTACAATAGTTTAATATTCATACTGAATGATTTTTGATTCCTCAAATTTGGGGACGATGTTGGCATCCCATTCGAAATCAATTATCTCTTATTCAACGTGTTACCTCATCTCAATGAATAACACCCGAATTTTTCGGGTTAATGATTCCTACAGCGTAGCAGAGATCCCTCGCTTTTTCAATTCGAGGTCACCTGAGTAACCCTGGAAAGGAGATAGATATGAATACCACGTATGGAAAATGACTGACCGTCCCCAAGCGACTGGAGGGCAGAAGTACCCCCTTACCAACAGCAACCTATCACTTCTTTTTGAAGAATGGCTAATTTCGGAATTGCTGAGCTAATCAAAACTCATGCAATATAAATGCAATATTGTTGCATAAAAAACTAACCTAATCTACTTTAACCTTCGCTAAGGCGTGTAGTGAATTTCTGCACATTTTTTATACTTTTTTGAATGAATTGTTTGCCAATGTAAATTTCTTTCCGCATGCTAGAAGCAATCAATCTGACTAAGAAATACGGTGAGCACGAGACGCTTACCGACCTGAATCCATCAGTACTACTTGGCGAAGTATTTTGTTTAATAGATGTAAGTGGTGCGGGTAAAACAACCGCCATCATCTTGTATATAGGCTTCACTCGACCAAGTTCCGAGCAGGTAAAGGCGGGTAAAATGTGGGGGTGCATTGAGCCTAATCACAATCTTCCAAATACGTCCTCCATACTTCAAACCAGTGGCGAAGTATTGCCGCGCTGGCGTTCTGGCTAATTCTATTATTGGATTTATCTACTTTTCTTATTCAAAATTTCAATTTTATAACTCATGATTAAAAACTTAACTAAACCAACCTTCATCCTATTTTTAATACTATTCTACACTCAACTTTTTGCTCAAATGCAGAAGGGGAAAGTAACTGATTCAAAAACGGGAGCGGCCATTATCGGTGCTACGGTAAAAGTGCTAGATAGCAACGAAGGAACCATTACGAACGAAAAAGGTGAATTTGGAATTACCACGAATACTCCTTTTCAGGTTAGCTACGTAGGATACGAAAGTCAAACAGTGAAACCATCTGGTGGCTACCTAAGAATACAACTTGTTCAAAACACCCTTCAACTTAGCGAAGTCGTTGTATCTGCTTACCAGAAAGATACAGAACTTCTGAATGTAGCTGCTCCTGTTTCGGTCATCTCTCTGGCTGATTTACAACGCGCCGATAATACAACAATCATTCCTATTTTCAATGCTGTTCCTGGGGTGAAGATTGACTATTACACGGTTGGTGATTATCGTTTGAATATCAGGGGTGGGGCGCTTGCACAACCATCCGTTCATAGCAGTGGGTATCGGATGTACTGGAATGGCATTCCCATCACTACCGCGAGCGGAAGTAATCCTTTAGGCGGTCTCGATATTAACTTCATTGAAAATATCGAAATCATCAAAGGCCCAGGAAGCTCACTTTATGGTGCAGGCTTTGGAGGAACTGTATTAGTGAATACAACACGTGCGACCAGGCTTGGAACTTCACTGAATACCGATTTTATGGTAGGTGATTACAGTACTTTACGAAGCACATCGGGGGTTAGGCACAATGACAATTGGGGAAATATTGCGCTACAATATACAAGGACACAAACCGATGGTTATCGGGATATGACAGACTCTGAAGGAGATGTGATTAACCTCTACGGCAAGTTGTATACCGGAACGAGAGGAAATCTGAATTTTCTCTACAATTATGAAAATAGGACCGCAAACATTGCCGGAGATTTAGATGAAGAAACCTTTTTGAATGCACCCACAACGGCAAATACTGTCCAACCGACTGGTTTTGGCCCAAATAAACACACTCTAGGTATTGGATATAATTACGATTTTAATACTAATTGGAGCGCTGCCTTGGGTGGATATTACTTCGATAATGATGGAGAGTTTATATTGAGCTTTCCTTTTTTTGCCATTTTTGATGATGAACCCTCGAATGGATTGAATACACGGGTCACAGCAACCTACAAAAACAAGCTTGGCAATATTAACTTAAAGGTAGATGGTGGTTTTGAATATGGATACGCCAATAACAAAGCAACAAGCTACGATGGTAATTTTAAAACGGATACTGCAACTGTGATCACCATAAACGACGCAGAGACCGATCAGCTTTTAGCATTTACACAAGCGGAGTTGGAGTTACCCAATCAACTTTTTTTTACCGCAGGTCTTAGCTACAATCGATTCATTTATGATGTCAGGAGTGGTACAAATGAAGCCAACCCTTTAGTATATGATCAAAGTGTGAATCAAATAGTACCGCGGTTTTCAGTACTCAAGAGGTTTGGTACTTATTCGATCTATGCCTCAGCCGGACAAGGATTTAATCCTCCAGCTGCAGGAATTTTTAATGACTTTCTAAACCCTGACTGAACTGTAAATAGTGATCTTCAATCTTCTACGGGCTGGAATTACGAAATCGGGAGTAGAGGAGGAAGCAGAAATGGCCTCTTCTTTTACGATGTGGCAGTATACAATCTTAATGTACAAGACGCTATCATCAGTAGATTATTTGAAATCTCGCCAGGTGTAAATGCAGAACGTAAAACCAATGCTGGTGAAGTCAGACAGACAGGAGTTGAA
>JBCCSU010000282.1:0-5970 GCA_039199635.1 Bacteroidota bacterium
CTGCGCACGTGGTGGTTACGGAATGACCCGAATTTTGGATAACCTAGATCTAAGTTCGTTAGATGCAAGCCCAAAATGGATCATAGGTTTTAGCGATATTACTGCATTACACTTGGCACTTGCCAAAAAGGGGTTATGCAGTGTCCATGGTTTGATGCCCGTTCAGTTTGGATATTATGATGCAGAAAGATCAATAGAAGGCTTGAGGCAGCTACTCTTCGAGGGGAAGGGAATTATTGATGCGCCAGGTTCTAATTTCAATAGATTAGGAAAATGTTGCGCTCCAATGGTCGGAGGAAATTTATCGTTGGTCGTAGATAGCTTAGGAACAGCCTCAGAGATTAGCACAGACAGAAGAATCCTATTTCTCGAAGAAATTGATGAATACCTGTATAAGGTAGATCGAATGCTCACTCAGCTTAAAAGAGCTGGTAAATTTGATTTTCTAGCAGGCTTGGTAATCGGCGATTTTTCTCAAATGAAAGATACTCAAATACCGTTTGGTCAGTGCTTGGAAAACATCATTTTGGATAAAGTAAGTGGATATGATTATCCGGTGGCCTTTGGGTTTCCCATAGGGCATGAAATACCTAATTATGCTATTCCGCTGATGGGTGAGGTAAAGCTCAAGGTTGACTCAGGGATCAGTCAACTTTCCTTTTTTGAGTTTTAATTTATTAATTTCACTCTTTTTCTAGAAGCACCCATGAGGCCTATTGGTTTAATATTAATTCTCTCACTTCTAAGTTCATTATCATTTACTCAGACACAACCCGATCATAAAGGCAGATTAATCATAAATGCCAACAGTCACCTTGGCCGAGTGAATGATATGGTATTTAGTTCATCGAACAAACTGATTAGTGTTTCTGATGATAAGACCATTCGCATTTGGGATATTGATGATTATACATCCCCAAGGGTACTGAGACCTTATGCGGAAGAGGGTTTTGAAGGTAGGATTTATTCGGTAGACGTTTCTCCGGACAATCGATTCTTAGCTGTTGCCGGATTTTTTGAAAAAAATGAGATCCGCATAATCGATTTGTTTAATGATGATGAAATCACAGTACTCTACGGACACAAAGATGCGGTAAACTCGGTTAGGTTCAATTCAGATGGGTCATTTTTGGCCAGTGCCGGAAGAGACAAAAATATCCTGGTTTGGGGAATTGATAACGGCAAGATTCAGGGCACACCCGTGAAAAGGTTTAGCGGTCATGAAGCTCCTATTAATGACCTTTCGTTCTTCCCGGATCGGAACAAAGTTGTTTCATGCTCTAATGATGGCTCGGTTCGGATTTGGTCATTGGAAGAGGGAATAGCTCCTATCGTTATGAAAATGCACGTGGACAAAGTGAACGCTATCGGCATATCTAAGAATACAAATTATATTGTTTCAGGGGGTAATAAAGGAGATATGATCTTATGGGATAGTACCGGAACTTATGTAAAAAAATATAAATTCAAAAGTGATCCTATTGCGTCACTAGATTTTACCTTATCAGGAAAATTGATGGTGGGCGCTAAATATTTAGGCATATTGAATGCGCCAACTTCTGATGTTAAAATGATCATGCCTGCTGTTAGAAACGTATCATCGGTGGTTTGCTCAAAAAATTTGACTGCTTATACCTGGGCGGAGGGTAATATAGGTGTCTATGATCACGAAAAGCAAGAAACGATATTTTCGATTGAATCTTCAACCATAGAGGTGAATAAAATTGGTATTAATGAAAATGGGATAGTTGTTTTCGGTGATGATCAACTGGAGAGAGCTTTTGATTACAAGAACCTTCAATACTTGTGGAACAAGTTTGATTCGGATAAGATCAAAGCAGGCACGGCTAGGGATAATGGCTATCAACTGGTACAAATGGATGAATTATTACTGAGCACCGGCTTCCAGGGTAAGGTAGAAAATGACCCGGAGATAGATGGCCCTATACGTTCTTATTCCATACTAAATGAGCATCTTATAGCTGTGGGGAGTGACCATAGTCTTAAGTTATACTCCCGAAATGGAACTTTTGTTAAGGAACTACGCGGTCATAATGGTTCGGTAAAGGACATGGTGTTTGATCGTGAGGAAAATTTGCTGTTTGCGGTATGTGGTGATCATACCATCAGGGCTTGGGACGTTAATAGTGGCGTTAATAGTTTTTCCCTTTTTATGACTTCTACTGATGAATGGATATCCTGGGATGAGCTTGGATATTATGAAGCTTCAGCCGGAGGTGAAAAATATTTGGGATGGCAGATTGATTATTCAAACGATAGATTGTCCGATTTTTATCGTTCCAGTACGTTTCAGTCTTCACGTCATAAGCTAAAAAGCGGTGAAGAGTTGATTTCTTCCATAAAGAATACCATTCAATCCGATGATTCTTTACCTAAGCTCAACGCGCTACCAGAGATAGAATGGATTGAACCCAGGATGTACGAGACAGAAACCGCCACAGGGAGTGTTAAAATAAAGGCCCGGATAGACCTGCAATCTGAAGTTGAATCCTTGAGAATAATAATCAATGGGCGTCCTCTGCCAACGAAGAGAAGTGCCAAGAGATACAGCGTGGTGGGAAGTGAAATTTTGATCGAGGAAACAATCGATCTGGTCGGTCCGGTAAATGAGGTACAAATCTTTCTGAGAAGTGAAGAGTTCAGGCTTACTTCGAAAACTAGGGTAGTGAAGGTTACTTCTGAGTTAAAATCGAATAGGGGTGATCAGAATTCTCTTCAAATCGTCAATCTTGCCCAAAAACCGGATCTCTATTTACTAAGCATCGGGATCTCTGAGTTTCGGAAAAAGGAGTATAATCTCACCTTCGCTGATGACGATGCAAATTCGCTTTCCAGCGTATTTACAAACGCTCCTAAAACGGTCTACAATAATGTGAAGTCACGTAAACTTATCAATGAATCAGCCACTAAGGTGAATGTATTAAATGCGTTTGATTGGCTAACCAATAATGTACAGTCAAATGACATAGCTTGTTTGTTTATAGCTTCTCATGGATTTAATAAGGACGGTGAGTTTTTTATTTTACCTCATGACGGTAATCCAAATAACCTGGAAGAAACCACCATACGATGGAATGAATTATCGTCTTTACTTTCCGTCTTGCCGGGTAAGGTGATTGTTTTTTTAGATGCCTGTCATAGCGGTAAGTTAGGGAGTAATTTTAGCCAATTCACCTCGTTTAATACTGAGGCTATCAGGAGTATTTCTTCAGAGGAAAACGGTGTAGTTATTATGGCCGCATCAACGGGTAATGAAGTGGCTTTAGAAAGTGAAGAATGGGGGCACGGTGCTTTTTCGTTAGCGCTGATCGAAGGTCTAGAAGACGGTAAGGCAGACATCAAAAAGGATGGTGTTATCTACCTTCCTGAGCTCGATTTTTATGTTTCTGAACGAACCATTGAACTCACTGACGGAAAGCAGCATCCTACTACTCAAAAACCTAGTACGATAAGCCGATTACCCATACTAGGCAACCCTAAGCACTAGTTCAACCGTTGGGATATTCATTCTACCTTCCCCCAACCTCCACCACCGGGAGTTTTCAAGATCAGTGTATCACCTTTTTTCACCTCAATATTTTCGATACCCGATAGTTCTGAGATCGTACCCTCAGATTCTAGGTATTGCTCACCAATATCACCATTGCCTCCTCCGGCCAGGCCATAAGGTGTTTCTTTTCGATGCTGAGTGAGTACAGTCAAATCCAGCCTTTCAAGAAAAGTGAAAGATCTAATAATGCCATTACCTCCGTTATACTTGCCCTTTCCGCCCGAATTTTCACGAACGGAGAATTCATTTAATTGAACCGGATAGCGGTGTTCTATAATTTCCGGGTCAGTAATTTTTGTATTGGTCATGTGCTGATGAATAGCATCGTGCCCGTCAAATCCATTACCGGCTCCAGTACCTCCGCAGATCGTTTCGTAATATCCAAAATGGTCATTGCCAAAGAGCAAATTATTCATGGTACCTTGGCTGCAAGCTGCCAGGCCAAGCGCTTTCAATAAGGTATCAGTCAGCCTTTGACTTACTTCGGTGTTTCCGCCAACCACCGCTGGCATTTGGTTCTTATCAAATGATGGGTTGAGTAAACCCGTTGGGTTAATAATCTCCACGCCCTGAAGCAGACCCTCATTCAGCGGTAGATCTTCCTGTATGAGTAACCTTAAGGTATAAAGTACCACGCTATTTACGATTGCTTCCGTGGCATTCAGGTTGTTGCTATGAACAGAGCTGCTTCCGGAGAAGTCGAAAACTACTTGGTTATTAATTACAATACTCGCGTTCAGCTTTGACCCATCATCAAGATATTCTGTTGCTGAGTACTCCCCTGAAAAACTACTGATGCGTTCTTTCAGGCAGTCGGCTACGTGCATTTTTAGCCGTTCAAAATGTTGAGTAACTGCTTCAACTCCATGGAGTGAGCATAGCTGCCTAACCGAGGAAATTCCATTTTGAAGTGATGCAACAGCTCCTCTCAGATCAGCTAGGTTTTCATCGATAGCCCGTGTAGGATATGGCGCATTCAAGAATAATTCCTTGATTTTACTCCACTGCGGTTTACCTCCATGAACTAGGTATTGTGGTTCTATTATTACTCCTTCTTCCTCGAGCCGGGTGGCATCAGTAGGCATTGAACCAGGAGTCTTTCCCCCAATTTCTGCATGATGCGCTCTATTGGCCACATATCCAACTAATGTATCCTTAAAATACAGGGGTGCAATAAGTGTAACGTCTGGCAGATGGGAACCGCCATAGCCAGGATGATTCGTGATCACTACATCGCCCTGGTTGATTGGTAAGGCCGATAACACGCGCCTCACGCAAATACCCATACTTCCTAGGTGGACCGGGATATGGGGAGCATTGGCCACTAAGTATCCTTCAGCATCCATGAGCGCACATGAAAAATCCATACGCTCTTTCACATTTACCGAAAAGGAAGTTCGCTGTAAAACAGCTCCCATATCATTAACTACAGATAGATACCGATTGGTAAATAACTCGAGGCTTCCTATTCGAGAGGCTTCTTTAAGAGAATCATTATTCGATTTACGTTGTAGTATGGCCGTATCATAAGCATCCAGCTGAAAAGACCAATCGTGAGAAATAAATACGGTGGTATTATTGCTAGAAACAACAGATGCTGACTGGATCACTGCTCCTGTAGAGAGGTTTTCCCATTTAAATGTGGGGACAGTTTGAATGCTACCATCGATTAAAGTCATTTGAGTTCCCGAAGGAACACCGTCAGATGCTTCAACTTGGTCCATGTCTTCTTCAGGCATGCTAAAATTAGCCGAGGCTATGAGTTTGATTGATTGCACCTCTATAGCAAGATTATCCAACCAATGGCCATATAGATTGGTATATTCTGTTTTAAAAGCTTCAATAACATCTGGTACGGATGCATCAATTTCAATTTTGTTTTCTTGACCGGAGAAGCGCAGGTAGTAAAGCCGTGATTTGATCCGCAATTCGCTATTATTAAATCCACTGGCTCTGAGCCTTACAAATGCCTTCTGCCTAAGATCGTTCCAAAGATCTTGATCTGTTTCAAGAGGCCATGGGTGAAGAAGTAGCTTTTCTTCAAATACCTCAATATAAGCTACACCTATTCCGTAAGCACTTAATAAGCCGGCTTCATAGGGGATGGCTATTTTTTCGATGTCAAGAGCTTCCGCGATGCCAATAGCATGTTGCCCTCCGGCCCCACCAAAACTTACCAAACAGTATTCTTGGGTGTCATATCCTTTGGCTAAGGAAATTTTCCTGATGGCATCAGCCATTTTTTCATTAGCAATCTGAGTGAAAGCGTTTATTATTTCCAGTTTGGCATAACGTCTTTCGCTGCGTTGATATATTTTTTCAATAAGCTTATCTAAAGCTTTTTCGGCGTAGGCTGGATTGATAGGTATCCCGAATTCTTCCGGGATGAGCCTACCGGC
>JBCCSU010000283.1:0-5970 GCA_039199635.1 Bacteroidota bacterium
CCGCAGGGTAGATACCAAGAGACGCGATATCACGAGAAAGTACTACCGTTGCATCCAAGTGAGCAAAGGTTGTCGCTGGAGATGGGTCAGTCAAGTCATCCGCAGGTACGTATACCGCTTGGATTGAAGTGATTGAACCTGTCTTCGTTGACGTAATACGTTCCTGAAGTACACCCATCTCTTCTGCAAGAGTAGGCTGGTAACCTACCGCAGATGGCATACGACCTAGAAGTGCAGATACCTCTGAACCAGCTTGTGTAAAACGGAAAATATTATCTACGAAGAATAATACATCTTTACCTTGACCGTCACCGGCACCATCACGGAAATATTCTGCAATGGTTAATCCTGATAATGCCACACGTGCACGTGCTCCGGGAGGCTCATTCATCTGACCGAATACGAAAGTTGCTTTAGATTCCTTCATGGCAGCTTTATCTACTTTTTGAAGATCCCATCCGCCTTCTTCCATAGAGTGTATGAAGTCATCACCATATTTGATAATTCCGGATTCCAACATTTCACGAAGTAAATCGTTTCCTTCACGCGTTCTTTCACCAACACCTGCAAATACAGATAAACCACCGTGACCTTTTGCAATGTTATTAATCAACTCCTGAATCAAAACTGTTTTACCTACACCAGCACCACCGAATAATCCAATTTTACCACCTTTAGCGTAAGGCTCTATCAAATCGATAACTTTAATACCAGTAAATAATACTTCAGTAGATGTTGATAATTCTTCAAATTTTGGTGCTTGTCTGTGTATTGGTAAACCGTCTTTATCTGTTTTAGGTAGGTTTCCTAATCCATCAATCGCATCACCAATAACGTTGAATAAACGACCGTAAACATCTTCACCAATTGGCATTTGGATAGGAGCACCTGTTGCTATAACTTCAGTTCCTCTACTTAAACCGTCTGATGAATCCATGGCGATAGTACGAACAGTATCTTCACCAATGTGAGACTGTACCTCTAATACTAATATAGAACCATCAGGTCTGTTAATTTCTAACGAATCATAAATCTTTGGAAGTTCAGTTCCGGAAGCGAATTCAACATCGATAACCGGTCCTACAATTTGTGCAACTTTACCTGTAACTTTTGACATTACTTATATGTTTTTGTTTTGCAATTATTTAAATAAGAAAAACAGCATTTTTAATTCAAAATAGACACTCTGTTTTTCGCGCTGCAAAGATATATTTTTATATAAAAATAAGATGATTTTTAAATGGGTTTTTTGGATAAAAAAAACACACTCAATTTGAGTGTGTTTTTATAATCATATTTTAACAGTTTCCTACTGTAATAAAGGTGAATAGTTTGTGGGGAAATCACCTGCTTTAGCTAGGCTTCCTGAATCTTTGAAATTAGATCCATAAGTGGTGTCAATAGCTTCTAAGAAACTGTTGGCCATTAGCGCGTAGCCTCTTGCAGTTAAATGTATACCGTCTAAACTTACTAAGCCACCAAAAACAAGATCGGTGTTCAGTGTATAATCGTCAAATACTATACCCGTAGTCGAGGCCTCAGTCAATATGCCATTAACGTCTACAAAAGCCAAACCATTGGCATTTGCAGTAGCTTCAATTGTGGCATTGTATCCATCTACTGCAGCCACAATTTCAGCATTTTCACTTGGTAACAATACCCATCTATCATCTAGCGGATACGTAATCCCTTCAACAGAAAATTGTCCTGCTAAATCAGCTGGAATGCCTTGAGTTGTTAAAAATGTGAAGAAGTCACTATTTACTGTTCCTATGACACTACTACTTGGTAATGTTAATAAATCATTTGCGTTTGCTTGTCTCGACTGGCCATATGTTGTACCCAATAAGTTGGCAACTAAAGGCGCTGCTGCAGCTGGTAGGCCCAAAGATTGTACAAACAATGGGAATGTAGGGCTTCCATTAAAAGCTGCAATCATTTGCGCTGATATATCTGTTAAGCTTTCATCTCTTATGACAACCGGACTGGCAGCAGTCTCAGAAAATACAATAGTTCTATCTGATTGCCCAAGAGCGTCATATACGAGATTGATCTGACCGAAAATACCATTCAGAGTTGGAATAAGCGGTCCAAAAGCCGGATTGGATGGATCTAATGCGTTAACAGGAACAGCTGTGAAATACGGTAAACTTGAAACATAAGGAATGTTGGTCACTGCTCCCTGAGCGCCGTTTGCAGTAAGTCCTGAAATGATGGAATTAAAAGCGAATTCAAAAGTAGCTTGGTCCGTTATCTCATTTAAATTAATATCTCCACCTGCCGTAGCATAACCCAAAACATCATTCCCGCCAATTAAATCGGCTGTAAAGAAACTTGGGTTTTGTGCTGTAGCCAATTCTAAGAGCGTAGCATTTGGTGCATTACCTGTAACACGTACTGCATATGGATTTGCTGCGGTCGGGAAGTTTGCTATATTTCCATAGCCAGGTGCAATAAAATGAAAGCTTTTAGCTCCAGGTATCCCTAAGTTATTGAATGGACCAACAGGATTATTTAAAATGATATCAGTAGAAACTGTTACAGGACCAATTAAAGATTCTAATGGTACTGGGCCAGCCCCGCCAAAAACTAACCTAGGGTCAGCGATACGGGTTCCACCAGCGGCTAAACCTCCAAAATTGTCATTCATCCATGGTTGAGTAAATGTACCTCCACCTACATTTGAAAATGCCCCCGCAAGGATATTTGGAAAAGAATTTTCTTGCGCTGCAATAAAAAGGCCGTTATCAGTAAATCCAGCTGTAAAGGATGGTCCAATAGCTACATAATTTGAAAAATTAGCTGAACCAGCACTTAAAGCGGGTAGTGGGTCTTCACCTGGATTGACTCTATCTCTCAGGTCATCTAAGGTGTCATTTTCGCAGGACAGCATCACTACAGTTAGTAATGATAAGGCAATATATTTTATAGTTTTCATCATTTTTCTTTTTCGTTATTATAGGTTATTGATTGTCCAAGATACATAGTACTGTGATCCTATAAAACCTGAACCGAATATGGTGAAGTATTCGTTTTGTAACAAGTTAGTGGCACCAGCTTTAAATGTAGACTTTATGCTTGGTACTCTGTAGTTCACCTGCGCGTCCAAAACATTGAAGGCAGGTACTTCGCCATCACCAAATGAGGCTTCCCAGAAGTAATTATCACTCCATCTCCACGATACATTGAATCCGAAGTTTTCAAATACTTCTGTTTTTCCAAAAGATGCTTTAACTTTATGTTCAGGTGTATTGAAATTAGTTCTGAAATCGGGGTTAGCGTTAACATCGAAATCTAATCTGGCAAAGGTATAATTCATACTTAAATCAAATCCATTGAGTACTTTGGTTGATACTGCGATTGAAGCACCATAGGAGTTGACATCAGCATCAGAGTTGGTATAGGTCTGATAAGCTTGGAAATCTCCGCTTGCTATTGCTGCTACAGCTAATGGTGTATTGTCAGGTAGGGATTGTTGTAATTGTACATCGCCATAGAAAGGCGCAATCACCGTTTCGTTTGCCAAGAAGTCTTTGTAAGAGTTGTAATATGCAGAAGCGTCAATAATGAAATCCTTGATTTTACCACGATATCCAACTTCGTAAGAGGTCACCTGTTCTGGCTGGGCCAATGAAGAATTGGCAATTTCCAGATCGGCAGGGTTTCCAGACGCTGCAAAAGCATTTACAGAAGATAACAGAAATGAATTTTCATAAGCACCTGTACCATCAAAATCAATATTGGATACTCCTAAAACAGCCTGTCCTGTAGTACTCAAATCATAATTTCTTACATCTCTAGCGCCATTGCCAGGAGCACCACCGACTAAGATTGCACGTCCTACGTCTAAGCCTATGAATAAATCTTGAGTGGTTGGGTTTCTAAATCCAGTTTGATATGACGCTCTAATATTGTGATTTTCATTAATGGTGAAACCAGTTGAAATTCTTGGTGAGAAGAAGCCGTCAAATAATTCAGACTTGTCATAACGAATAGACCCCGTTAATTTTAATTTAACATTATCACTTAATTCCAGTTCTTTCTGTAGCTGAGTATAGACACCAACTTCAGAATAGATGATAGGACCGTCGTTATCTGTGTAGATAGTTCCAGACGAGTTAAGTTGATATTCCCTGAAAGAACCACCTACCTGAATCTCTACAGGATCCCATAAATGTCCGAAGTTGTAATTTACATCCGAGTGATAATATTTTGATGCATCTTGGAATCTTGAACCCGTAGTTAAATCTGGATCACTAATACTTCTGTTAAATGCATTTATAAATTCTTGAGATCCAGGGAGAAAACGTCCAGTATCTGCTACTGATCTTGCAGCTGTATGCGCTTGGGCTTCTGTAGCACCACCTAAAGTTTGTGTTACGAATTCACCCACATATTGTCCAAACCAAGTGTTATCGTCTTTCCAAGCACGGTTGATATTTATTCCGGTGAATACCATATCATATGAATCACCCGCCTTATCTGCCACTACATACCCTCTTAAGAAGAAGTTGTCGTTTCTAACCTCTAGTTTATGTTGTTGCTGGAAGAAGTTGTCTATAGTATATCTGTTGGCTCCTTGATAAATAGTAGTTCCAGTTCCAACTTTACCAACATACTGAATTTCAAAGTCGTCTCCCCAAGGACGGAAATAAAGACCCCAGTCAGCTTTAATACTTTCTGCGTTATACTCCGTAAGGTCACGTTCGTTGTATCCTGTTCTACTCACATCTACCGAAGGCACCAAAGCATTTGCTCCAGAGGGTAGTACTCCTAAACCTTCTAGGAGTTGTGCCACTTCGTTGATATTGGTGAAGACTTCATCTCCATAGACGTTAATCCCATCATAATTCAGGTCAGCTCGTGTCAATCCTCTATTGAATCGATCTTCCTCACTTACAGCAAACCAATCTGTACCTTTCAAATATCCAAAGTTCACTTTAGCAGCGAAATGATCACTGAACTTGTGTGCAAATCGTACTCCGAGATCTGTATAATCATTATCTCCTGCAGCTTCTTGTGAAGTTATACCACGTTTAATATAGCCACTGATGCCTTGCACATCAAAAGGACTCTTACTTCTCATGAAAAGAATACCATTAAAAGCGTTAGCACCGTATAATGCAGAGGCTGCACCTGGTAGTAATTCAACACTATTTACATCGGTTTCTACCATCCCTACTAAGTTACCTATGGGGAAATTCAGAGCAGGAGTTGAATTATCCATACCATCTACCAATTGCATAAAACGGGTATTGGCAGTTGTTGCAAATCCTCTGGTATTAATGGACTTAAACGTTAAACTGTTAGTGTTAATGTCTACACCTTTCAGATTCTCTAAACCATCGTAGAAATCTACGGATGCGGTATTTTTAATTTCTTTTAGACCGAAGCGTTCTACCGTAACGGGCGATTCAAAAATTCGTTCAGGAGTTCTAGAGGCAGAAATAACAACTTCATCCAATTGGTCTCCTTCTATGAGTGAAACATCAACAGTTTGGTTGTTCGTAGTCACCTCTATTTCTTGTGCCTTAAATCCGGTGTAGGTTACTCTAATCGTAAAAGGAGGAGCTTGGTCAACGGTTAGGTTGTAATCACCGTTAAAGTCCGAGCTGGTTCCAGTAGTTGTTCCAACGACTATGATGTTGGCTCCGGGCAAGGGTTGCCCTGTGTTGTCTGTAATTTTACCTTTCACTGTGGTTTGTGCTAAAGAGACCACACCAAAAAGCATTACAAAAAGCTTCAAGAATGTCTTCATATTGTAAAGGAATAGTTAAATTTATTAGTTGACCAATTTAACTAAATATATGAAAAATCGATAAGAAATTCTTAAAAAAGTATGCGTGCATAACAATTTTTAAGAAAATTACCCATAAAATAATGATGTATTTTCAAAATAGACGTAGATATATTTTGAAAATGCTAATGTTGAGCTGATTTAAATTACTGTAAGATTTATTCTACAGTTAC
>JBCCSU010000284.1:0-5970 GCA_039199635.1 Bacteroidota bacterium
ATATCCTCCACATCTTCCAGTCCATAGATAAAAAGGACATCATTTCGGTTATCACCATTGGGAGTGAATAAATCAGGTATAAATGCGTGTGTAATTAGTTCTATTCTTACGGTATCTGTATCAGTACAGCCTATACTGTCGGCTACCTGGACAATATATGTAATGGCGAATTCTGGTGTGGCCACAGGGGTGGGAATCTGCGAATTATTAAGCCCTAACGTAGGTATCCAATCATATACCTCTCCGCCGGACGCAAAAAGTTGAACACTACTTCCCTTGTTAATTAAGTGATAATTCGTATCTATTTTTGCCATAGGCTCACTGATAATAATTTCAAATTCATCATTAAAGTCGCAGCCAAACTCAGTAAGCCATGTTACACTTATGGTATCATTTCTTTCTAGTACATATGAAATAGGGTTAGCATCTCCTAATAGTCCTTTATGAGCTGATGTCCATTCCACTTCAATCCCATTTTCAACCTGCAGACTGAGAAATTCTTGTTCACATGCATATATATCATCAAGAGATAGGTCAAAAGCTTTCGATTCGATCCAGTCTGTGTTATTCTGATAGTTGAGTTCTGCATATCCACTTGGAGGATATTCCGTATCTGTGCTTAAAACATTGAAATCGGCTCGCGGAAAGCTCAATGGCAATGGCGTTGTATTATCGTCATTAAAAGCTGCATACAGGTTTGAACTATCAGGTACTGACCCTACAATGAAACTAAATTTAGCGCTATCAAATCCATAGACTACGTCATCAAGCTCATGTCGACCAATTATTCGAGCAGAATTTTCTGTCAAAGGGTTTCTATCGTAGAATGTAATGGGGGCGCCAATATTGATGGTATCGTACCCTCCATTGAACATCATCAGTTCTACCAACAGGCTATCTTGATTATAGCATTTTACTTCTCGCAGTTCAGGTATACCATCGATTGTGGGGTCATCAACACCTAACATAAAAGTGTTAGCCACATCTGTACATGCTCCACTAGAAGCTTCCAAGGTAATGGAATATATACCTGGCTCCTCGAAAACGTGAGTTAATACTTTGTTAGTAGAATTAAAAACCGGTAAGTCAGGTCGATTTGGAATGTTATCCGTATGGGTGACTGTCCATAAGTAAGAATCTGCCCCAGTTGATCTATTAAAGAAGTTAACAGGCTCAATAAACCTTTCCTCTGGAAGCTTAGAGGCTATAAACCTTTTATCCGGCCAATACCTGGCGTCCACCCCGCACGTAACTCGAACTATCGTTTGGTCAGTAGTGAAACATGCTGCATTGGTAGAAGACCATGCTTTGAGATAAACTCTGTATTTACCCTCTTTTTCAAATGTATAATGTAAGCTGGAAGAATTACTAATTGTAGTTGTTCGTGGAGTGTAACCTGCACCTAGCACAATCGAGTAATCGGGTGATGTATCACCCAGAAGCTCAACATACCACTCATAATTATCTACACCGCTTGCGTCAGCTGTAAAAACCACTGTATCAGAAGGTATGGGTTTCAATATGCTTTGTTGAATGTTAACCTCCATATTCGATTCACAAGGCTTCTGACAGGGGGTGACTGTAAAAGCACTTTGGATAAAAAGAAGGTTCCTGAATTGCTCCAGATGAAAGTGCATTCGCTCTGCCTGGCCTTGACTAAAATCACTTGAACAGGAGCCATTCCCATAGTCCATGAAATTAGATCCCATATCAGGTACGTCATCAAAAAAAATGTTGTTGCTAAAATTTGAAAGTGTATCCGTGGTGCATGAGTTATCCCCACATGACTCAAATATGCTGTTATCCGGAGGTGTATCGCATACCATGTCGCCATCTAGCTGGCAATCATCATTTTTACAGCCCCCGTCAAACGTGTGCAGGAGGCCCAAATAATGTCCACATTCATGAGCCAGAAGACCGGCATCAAGCGCCAATACTACAATCCCATCTAAAAAATTACCTTCCTGAGTCACTCCTGCAGGTAAAGTAGCATATCCTCCGGCCGGTATTCTTGTCCACCAGTTACGACCGGAATACTCACTTATTATCTCCGAATTGATTGTATTTACCACCCATACATTCATATAGAACCTTGGGTCCCATTGTGTTATAGTTTTGAGCTTCTTATCTTCTAAATCCATATCAAACTGGCCATAGTCTGAAGGAACCCGATTGATACCGGTAGTTAATCCACCATCGGGAGAGGTTTCGGCCAGGCAAAATTCTATACCCGTATCTACACCTGCTGGCCCTGAACTAAACCTCCCACCATGCGCAAACGCATCGTTCAGTTCTACGATTAAGCCATTAATACTTTGATCAGAACTGGCTGATGGTGAGCCTATTAAATGAAATACTACGGGAATAGTATATTGTACTGCCTGTCTTCTTCCAGATCTGTTTTTCCACTTTTTAAAAGCATCAGAAACCTTGAGTCTTTCGCTCTCTGTTAGTTTCTCAGTACAATTCATTCTAACCTTTTGCGCACTTGCAATGAGAAAAGCTCCTGAAAAAATAAGTGTCAACGTTATTCGCAGCATCATTTTTCAATCCTGAAATGAAGTGGAACGCTGACTCTACTATTCACCGGTGATCCATTAACACTTGCAGGTTCCCAAGGTGGCATATTGCGAATAAGCCTTACGGCTTCTTCGTCAAACAGGTCTCCAAGTGACTTTTCAATGAAAATAGTATTGATTTCCCCGGATTTCATTATCGTAAACCGAACAATTACATCGCCTTGTATGGAGTCCAACAGCCCGGATTCAGGGTATTTAAGATTAGTTTCGAAATACTCGTAAAGGTTGGGAATGCCTTCTTTAGGAACTGCATCTTTGTATATATATTCCTTTTTCGATGGACTTACCAGGTGTTCTTTTTTTTGGGATAGTTCAGCTTCAGGTTCATTGTCAAGTGCTTTGGTTTCCACGTCAACGACAACAGGAGAGGTAGCTATATCTTCGTCTTGATCATTATCCCTAAATTCATTGCTACTCTTTTCTTCTTCTGTCAAGGTCAATTCAGAAAGGGTGACCGTATCTTTAGGATCCTGGTCTCGGATAGGAGGTGTCTGGTCTTGAGATTGATTAACATTTTTATCACCTTCCTGCTGTGGTATATGCTCTCCCTGAGGTAAAAAGTAATAGATCGTGCTTCCTACCACAAATACAGTCAAAATTGTAAGCCCGATCCCTTTCCACAGCCTTCTGAAAACATCAGCCTTTATGGAATGAGCCTGATGTCTATCCAAAATAGTTGTATACTCTTTGTAAGAATCAATTTCAGCCTCTGAAATTCTTATTGGGTGTTCCAGTATTTCTATTTTCTTCATGGTACTTTCATTATCCTTTTCAACCTCTCAAGAGCTCTATAAAGCCTGACTTTACCATTACCCTCACTGATGCCCATTATCTCCGCTGCTTCCTTGAACGATAGGGACTCGAAAAATCTTAACCTGATTATCTCCAGGTCCTTGTATTTTATTAAAGTAAGCGCCTTTTTTAAGCGTTCATGAACGTCGTCATCGAATGGAGCAATCTCTTCACTTAAGTTTGTTAAATGCTGCACCTCAAGGATCACGTACTTGGTGGTACCCGTCTTTCTGAAGTATTCATTGCACTCGTTAACAGCTATCTTATATAACCAGGTGTAAATTGAAAACCCTTTATGTTTATAGCTTTTAATCTTATTGAGTGCTTTAAAAAAGACATTAGATGTGAGTTCAGCAGCTACGTCTTTAACACCTACTCTGTTTAAGATCACCCTAAATATCTTAGAGTGATACCTGTTATATAATGGTTCAAATTTTCTCGGATCTCTTTTAGAATCGTCTATAATCAATTCTTCCGATTGCTCCAGGATCAGTTTTTTTGAATGTGTAATAAGCTTCGACAAGGAATAAGTTATTTACTTTCACATTTTTAAATGCATCAGTAAACAAAAAGAAACAAAATATTTGGCTTTTATTTTTTGATGTTCTCAAATTTCAACATCAAGGGCAAATACGGCTTGAACGGAAATACAAAGCAGGTACTTTAGTTATTAGCTTTGCTTAACTACTTCATATACAAAGAGCTGGTAGGAACAAAAAATCTAATACTTAAGTAAGTCTGCCAACATGTACTTTACTTTTTCAGGATTTGGCAGCATCTGTTTTTCCAGATCAACATTCAAGGGAATGGCGGGTAAGTTAGCAGCGCCTAGGGTTTGGATTGGTGCATCCAGATGCTCAAAACATTCTCTGGCAATTCTACCAGCCAATGACTCAGCAAAGGAGTTGAGTAGAGGTTCTTCAGTCAGAATAAATACACGATTATGTTTTTCAACTGACGCAGAAACAGCTTCCCAATCATAAGGGTTTAAGGTTCGTAAGTCAATAATTTCGACTTTTTCGTCAAACTCCTTGGCGGCTGCCTTAGCCCAGTATACACCCATACCGTACGTGATGATAACCGCAGATTCACCATTATCAACTTTTTCCTGATCTGCTTCAAGGGCAATTCTGGCTTTCCCTAACGGGATGATATAATCTTCATCAGGCTCAAAAGTCTTGGCTTCAGTAGTTCCCGGAACTTTAGACCAATACAGACCTTTATGTTCTAACATGACCACAGGGTTTGGATCATAAAAGGCCGCTTTCATCAGCCCTTTCATATCCGCTGCATTAGACGGAAATACCACTTTTATACCCCTTATATTCAATAACGTAGACTCCACGCTACCCGAGTGGTAAGGACCACCTCCACCATATGCACCGATCGGTATTCGAATTAGTGATTGGATAGGAAACTTACCATTAGATAGGTAGCAGCTTTTTGACAGCTCCTCAACCAATTGGTTGATGCCAGGCCAGATATAATCAGCAAACTGTATTTCTACAATTGCCTTGGCTCCAACAGCAGACATACCGGCCGTTGAGCCTACGATATAAGCCTCCTGTATTGGAGTGTTGAATACACGATTATCTCCGTACTTTTTGGCCAATGTAGCTGCTTCTCTAAACACCCCTCCTAAGGTACCTCCCACGTCCTGTCCATAAAAAAGCGCTTCCGGATGCTTTTTCAAAATATCATCCAGCGCATGAAGCGCGGCATCCACCATTACCACCTTTTCTGCTCCTTTCGGATATCGCTCACCCCGCTCCTCCAATACAGGCGTATCTACAAACTCATGAGTATCGAAATCAGTAGGATCTGGTGAATTTAGTGCATATTCGTAATCTTTTTCTACTGTAGCTTTGGCAAGTTTTTCCAACTTATTTAAAGATGCAGCCGTTTCACCGTGGTCCTGCAAATATTTCCTTAGCACAGGAATTGGATCATCTTGAGCGTGCTTCTTCAGGTCTTTATCTTCGCGATACCATTCTCTCCTTACGCCAGAAGTGTGGTGTCCTAACAGCGGGCATTTAGCGTGCACTAAAATTGGTCCTTTGCGATCTCGAACGTGTTTAATAGCCTTTTGAAGACCTAAATAAGAATCAACAAAGTCAGAGCCATCTACACGCATGCGCTCCATTCCCTTAAATCCTGCAACGAACTCATAGGCATCCATGGTACGCATTTCCTTGCCCATAGCTGAAATCCCCCAGTCATTATCCTGTATCAGATAAATAATTGGCATTTTTTTAAGCACGGCCATTTGCATGGCTTCCGAAACCTCGCCCTCGGTTACGGAACCATCACCTAATGAACATAAAACAAACGGTTTCTCCTTTGCTTCCAATAAACCATGGCCCTCCAAATATTGAAGACCGTGCGCCATGCCTGTAGCCGGTATCGCCTGCATGCCCGTAGCAGAACTCTGATGCGGAATCGTAGGAAAACCATCTCGATTCAAGGAAGGGTGTGAATAATAAGTCCGGCCTGCTGAAAAAGGGTCGTCCCCCTTTGCCATCAACTGCATGATCAGCTCATAAGGCTGCATGCCTATGCCCAGGAGAATCGACTCATCTCTGTAGTACGGAGAAGCAAA
>JBCCSU010000285.1:0-5963 GCA_039199635.1 Bacteroidota bacterium
AAACGAAATATTAAGCCGTCCAAGGCAAAAAAGAAACTACCCCATGGGATTGATTCAATAACTAAGCTTTGTGCTCACAAAAAAGTGAAGGTCAGGAATAAAATATCTTTTGTCCCACTCGAAGGAAGGGATATTCATAAAGTTATGGCGATTTACTTGCAAGGTAAAAACGCTGGTTTACATGTTCTGGAAAAGAAAGATTTTTCAAATTTTATTTTGGTCAATCATAACCTTTATTCCAGTTATCGTCTGATAATCTAATTTTTTTGGACTCGTCTTTTATACAAGATAGGAAGACCACCAACTAGTCTTAGTATCCGCTAAGATCAAAAATGGGTAAGAGCTTCCGCTCGTGTGAGATTAGATGTCGACCACTCTTTTGATAAAAGTATTTAAATTTTTGATGACTATAGCCTTGGTGGTTCTGAACGAAATTTCGGCATAAGGTATTTAGTTTCAAGCAGACCACGTTAATAAATTCGCTCATTTCTCCTTTTTTGATAAGTACATCCCATTTCCTAAGACTAATTTTATTTTTAACTTTACCGATCTTCGCAAAAGCTGTGAAGAGTGTCTAAAAACCAGCAATTCATTTAATACAGATCAATGAAGTTTATCGTTTCATCCTCAGCTCTTTTGAAGCAGCTTTCGGGCATAAATGGCGTAATTACTACCAACCCGGTAGTTCCTATTCTTGAGAATTTTTTATTCGAGATTAGTGAAGGATTACTCACCGTGACCGCCTCAGATCTACAAACTTCAATGATTACTGAAATTGAGATAGAGTCGAAAGAAAGTGGCAATATTGCTGTTCCGGCCAGGATCCTTCTTGAAACATTGAAGAATTTGCCTGAACAGCCGGTTACATTTTCAATTGATGAAGACAGCTACAGCATAGAAATTAGTTCTGACAATGGACGATACAAACTAGCAGGTGAGAACGCTACTGATTTTCCAAAAGTACCCACAGTTACAGACGACTTTTCAGTAAGCCTTTCTACGGACGTACTGTCAAGCGCTATTAATAATACTATTTTTGCCACTAGCAACGATGAATTACGACCGGCTATGACGGGGGTATACATGAATCTTACCGATACAAATACCACTTTTGTTTCCACGGATGGCCACCGATTAATAAGGTACCGAAGGGTAGACGTAGCTTCGGAAGATGGTAATGCCATCATCATTCCCAGAAAAGCACTAAATCTGTTAAAGTCTACGCTACCTACAGAAAATACGAGCATTTCGATTGAGTTTAACGTCTCCAATGCCTTCTTCAAATTCAATAACATTAAAATGATCTGCCGCCTAATCGATGAGCGGTACCCTGACTACGAGAACGTTATCCCTTTAGATAATAATAACAAAATGGTCATCGACCGTTCAGAATTATTGAGCTCTTTAAAGCGGATTGCTATTTACGCGAATAAAACTACTCATCAGGTAAGATTGAAGATAAACGGTAGCGAGCTTCAAATTTCGGCGGAAGATCTGGATTTCTCCAATGAAGCTAATGAGCGGCTATCTTGCGAGCATGACGGAGAGGATATCGAAATAGGCTTTAATGCAAGGTTTTTAATAGAAATGTTAAATAACAGCAGTAGCAGCAAAGTACAATTAAGTCTGTCCGAACCTAATAAAGCCGGGCTGATTGCTCCATTAGACAAGGATGAGAACGAAGATATTCTTATGCTGGTTATGCCGGTCATGCTTAATAACTACGTCTGACAGCATAAATTAAAGGGGATAATGTTTAGAGGTTAGGGCAGATAGTACTATCTTGTCCAGTAAGAGTAACCTCTCTTTGAGAGATGAACTAGAAACAATATGAAGTTAAGATTTAATGGACGGAACCAATCGGGGTTCTACGTGGAGGTAAAGAAAGAGGTTGACCATTATTTTAAGTCAAACAATATCTCAAAAAATGCTAATGGAGCTATGGTTTTTAAAACCACCTTGTTTCTCAGTCTTCTGGTAGGATTATATATTCTTATTGTGTTTGGAGAGTTCAATATTTGGATCACCTTTGCTATGGCCATTGTGATAGGTATGGTTCAGGCTTTTATCGGGTTTAATGTCTGCCATGACGCCATTCATGGGAGTTACTCTTCTAATGGGAGGGTGAATAAACTATTGAGTTATACCTTTAATCTCATTGGTGCCAATGCCTATGTATGGAAAATAACGCATAATACAGTTCACCATACCTATACTAATATACCCGGACATGATGAAGATCTTGATGTGGCACCTGGTTTAGTCCGATTATCAAGACTGGAGGAAAAAAAGTCTATTATGCGCTACCAGCATTTATATGCTTTCTTTCTCTATGGATTAGCTTCTCTATCTTGGGTGTTTAGAAAAGACTATGTAAAGTTTTTTCAATCTAAAATTGGGCAAACAGACAATACGAATCATCCTCCAAGAGAGTATTTCGATCTATTTTTCTTCAAAGCAGTATACTATACGTTGTTTATCGTGGTACCGCTAATTGTGATGGATATAACCTGGTGGCAATTTATAATCGGATTTCTGTGTATGCATTTGGCGGAGGGTTTGGTACTTGGTTTAGTGTTTCAATTAGCCCATACCGTAGAAGGTATAGATTTTCCGGAGCCAGATGAAAATGGATCTATGGAAGAGTCATGGGCAGTACATCAGATGCATACTACCGCTAATTTCTCCAGAAAGAGTTCTTTAGCAGCCTTTTTGTGCGGTGGCTTAAACTTCCAGGTAGAACATCACTTGTTCGCTAACATCTGTCATATACATTATCCTGCCCTTTCAACTATTGTCGAACGTGTGGCTAAAAAACACAATGTTCCCTATCATGAGAATTTGACATTTTTTGATGCGCTTGCATCGCACTATAAAACCTTGAAAAGGTTTGGTGTTGAAGATATCAAGCTGAAGCCCGCGGTAGCATAGACCATAGGCATTGGCGGAATAAATCGAAACCAATAGGCCAGTTCAAAAGAACTAGCCTATTGGCTTTCTAACCACTTTCTTATTGGAACTTTACTTCATTTTTATTCCCAACTCATCCAGCTGTTCTTGATCAATAACACTGGGACTATCGATCATCACATCTCTCCCGGAATTATTCTTAGGGAAAGCTATAAAGTCACGGATAGACTCTGAGCCACCAAATAACGAGCAGAGACGATCAAACCCAAAGGCTATCCCTCCATGAGGAGGTGCGCCATATTCAAACGCATCCATCAGGAAACCAAATTGAGCCCTAGCCTCTTCCGCGGAAAACCCTAGTTGGGTAAACATTCTCGATTGTATTTCTTTATCGTGGATTCGTATAGAGCCACCACCTACTTCTACTCCATTAATGACCATATCATAAGCATTAGCTTTAACGGCACCAGGGTCTGATGCTAGCTTGTCCAGATCACTAGGTATTGGAGATGTAAAAGGGTGGTGCATAGCATGGTAGCGTTGGGTCTCCTCATCCCATTCTAATAATGGAAAATCCAGTACCCACAGCACTTTATAATCATCCGATTTTCTAAGGCCCAACTCAGTTCCCATATGAAGTCTCAGCTCATTCAGTGCTTTTCGGGTAATATCTATCTCCCCGCTCATCACCAGAATGAGATCCCCAGGTTGTGCATTAAACTCTTTGGCCCAGCTTTCCAAATCTTCCTGGCTATAAAACTTGTCTACCGAGGATTTGTAAGAACCATCTGCATTACACTTGACGTAAACCAATCCCTTAGCACCAATTTGGGGTCTTTTAACAAAATCCGTTAAGGCATCCAGTTGTTTTCTGCTGTATTCTGCACAGCCTTTAGCACAAATGCCCACCACTAATTCGGCCGAATCAAAAACATTAAACCCCTTACCCTGCGCCAAATGATTTAATTCCTGAAAGCGCATTTCAAAACGAGTATCTGGCTTATCTGAACCGTAGAACCGCATGGCATCATCATAGCTCATTCGGTCTATTTCATCTAGATCGATACCCTTAACACTTTTGAACAAATGCCGTATCATTCCCTCAAAAGTGCTAAGTATATCTTCGCGCTCTACAAAAGTCATTTCGCAGTCAATCTGCGTAAATTCTGGCTGCCGATCTGCTCTTAAGTCCTCATCGCGAAAGCATTTTACGATTTGAAAATACCGGTCAAAGCCAGATACCATGAGTAATTGCTTAAAGGTTTGAGGCGATTGCGGTAGCGCATAAAACTCACCTTCATTCATGCGGGAAGGAACCACAAAGTCTCTGGCCCCTTCAGGAGTAGACTTGATTAAAACAGGGGTTTCTACTTCTATGAATTGCTCACCATCCAGATATGCTCTGGTTTGCTGCATCATTTGATAGCGCAGCTGTAAGTTATTTCTAACCGGTGTACGCCTTAGGTCCAAATAGCGATATTTCATGCGTAGATCATCGCCACCATCCGTTTCATCATCTATTGTGAATGGAGGAACTTTAGACTCGTTTAATACCTCCAAAGCTTTCACTTTGATCTCAATATCACCGGTAATGATCTTATCATTTTTACTAATGCGTTCTACCACTACTCCGGATGCTTTTACCACAAACTCCCGCCCTAGTTTTGCCGCACGCTGCATTAAGTCAGGGTCACTTACACCCTCTTCAAAAATAAGCTGGGTGAGGCCATAACGGTCTCTTAAATCAACCCACAACACACTGCCTTTATCGCGCACGCGTTGTACCCAACCGCACAATACTATTTCTTTGTTGATGTCATCTATCCTTAATTCACCGCAGGTGTGTGTCCGTAGCATTCTTTCTTTTTAGATTTGAGGCGCAAAGTTAACTTTATTAAATCCTTAGCAGAAGTATAAAGCTCAAAAATAAAACCATGTATGTTTAAAAGTATCGTTCTTCTAACGTTAGTGCTGGTGGCTATACCTGCGGTACCTAAAATGGTGAAAACGAAAATAGGAGAGTCCATTACTATGATGCTCCCTGATAATTTGTATGCCATGTCGGCTGATGATGTTGCCAGAAGATATCCATCTGTAAGAAGACCTATCGGTGCTTTTACTAATGATTCAAGGTTAGCAGACTTTAGTGTTAATATATCCGCTACCCGATGGCGGTTAGAAGATGTGGATATGGCCAAAGGATTTTTCAAATCAAGTTTCTACAATCTATTTGATCGAGTAGATTTTATTAAAGAAGAAATTCAGGAAATAGGCGATAAAAAATTCATAGTCTACGAATTTGATTCGCGTCTTAATGGTGATCCATCTTCCTTCGAAGCCAAGAACCCTATCTTAAGATATAATTATATCCAGTATTTGATCGTAAAAGGTAAAACAGTGGTGTTTAGCTTCAATTGCCACCCTCGATTAAAGGAAGAGTGGCAACCTGTAGTCCGTGAAATGATGTCATCTGTCAAAATTAAGGGAAATATTTAATGAGTCTGTCGGTATTTAGCGATGAGCACTTTATGAAAGAAGCTTATAAACAAGCCCTTATAGCTTTTGAAGAAAAAGAAGTACCGGTAGGTGCAGTGGTGGTGGCTAACAATCGGATAATAGCTCGGGCGCATAATCAAACAGAAAAGTTAAATGATGCCACTGCTCATGCGGAAATGCTAGCGATAACCGCGGCTTCAAATCATCTCGGAACAAAATATTTGAGTGAGTGTTCACTATATGTAACGCTTGAGCCTTGTGGTATGTGCGCTGGAGCATTGTACTGGTCGCAACTTAAGAAGTTGGTATATGCTGCTGCTGATGACAAGAGAGGTTTTACTCAAATAAATCCTGCTTTAGTTCATCCAAAAACAGTAATAATGAGAGGAGCGATGGTGGATGAATGTTCCAGTTTGGTAACAGATTTTTTTAGTCAGATGCGTGATAATTTAGATAAATAACACCATCGAAATTATCTAAGAAAATTCCTTTTACCGCCTTAACGGCTCTCTTAAATTTGATTATCTATTAACCATTAAAACAGTAAATATTATGTC
>JBCCSU010000286.1:0-5955 GCA_039199635.1 Bacteroidota bacterium
ACTTGATCGAGTTTTCGATCAGGTTTTGCCAAATGGATTTGAACAGGATCTTATCACTTCTAAATAAGAGGTCCTTACTAATATTGATTCGAAATTTCATTTCTTCAAACCCGGCCTGGTGCTTTAAGCTTTCTATGATGGATTCAATGCAGGACGCTATTTCTAAGGTGGATAACTTTGTTTCACCGGTTTTTATATTCGTTATATCCAGTAATTCCGAGAGTATAGCATTCAGCCGATCCACATTAGCTTTGATCATTCCGGTAAGCTGTTCCTTACTCATAAGCTCATCCTTGGTGGCAATATTTAACAAGCCTAACACCGAGGCCACCGGACCTTTTAGATCATGGGATATTCGGTAGAAAAGAGTGGCGAGTTCGTTGTTTACGATCTCTAATTTTTTACGGCCGTGTGTTTCATCTGTGACATTACTCAATAGCACGGAAACGCCTTCTGTAGAGGGGTATACTTTACCCTTAAAGTATTCTGTTCCCCGCACTCTATGCGTAAAACGCAAGGGTTTTTCTATTCCGTTAACTAATGATTCCGATAAAACTGCCAGGATTTGACTATCCTGCCACTCCGGAAAAACATCATTAACATTTTTACCGATAATATCAGTCTTTCTAAAGATTTTACTGGCAGTGTCATTCCAGTAGGTGAAGCGAAGCTTATGATCCAGAGCAAAAAATACTTCTTTAATACTTTCAGCTAAGAACTTATATCTTAATTCTGTAAGTATAAGCTGTTTCCGATTTAACCTTTCCTTTTTCCTGAGTTGAAAGTCGCTGATTTCTCGCTCTACTGCAGGTAAAAGACGTTTGAGATTATCTTTGAGTATGTAATCACTAGCGCCAGAGCGCATAGCACTTACGGCCAGCTCTTCACCTATAGTACCCGAAACTATTATAAAGGGTATGTCAGGCTCTATCTGCTGCATGATCTCCAGAGCTTGTATACCGCTGAATCCAGGTAGGTTATTATCACTTAAAATCAGATCCACATCATGACTGGCAACAAAAGCGCGCAATTCCGCTTCTGTTTCAACCCGGTCCAGGGTAGCGCCTAATTTAGAGTTTTTAAGCTGTCGCTGAATCAGTAAAAAATCCGCGTCATCATCTTCAATACATAATATGGTGTAGTTTCTCTTCAAACTCAGTCTTTTGGAAGCCCCTCATTCAATACGAGCCAGTATAATCCTAGCTGACCTACCGCTTCTAGGAACCGGTCAAAATCTACAGGCTTTCGAATGTAGCTGTTCGCTCCCAGCCGGTAGCTTTTAACCATATCATCCTCTTCGTCTGAGGTGGTGAGTACTACTACCGGTAGCATTTTTGTTTGTTCATTTTCATTAATGGCTTTTAATACGTCTAGACCGTCCATTTTGGGCATTTTTAAGTCTAGCAGTATCAGTGATGGAACCAGAGCCTCTTTTTCTTCGGTACCAAAAAGCAATTCTAAGGCTTCAACGCCATCAGAAGCCACCACTACCTCATTCATGATATTTTTCTTCTTTAATGCTCTCATGGTGAGTATTACGTCATCCTCATTATCCTCTACTAGTAATATTGGTTTATTCATAAGATGATTTTGTTGTAAAATAAAAAGTAGCTCCCTCCCCGGGTTTACTTTTCGCCCATACTCGGCCTCCATGCAGGTTTATTATTCGCTGCACTGTAGCTAATCCTATTCCTGTACCCTCGTATTCTGATCGGGCATGCAAGCGCTGGAAAGCTCCGAAAAGTTTGGCGGCGTAGTTCATATCAAACCCCACCCCGTTATCCCGGATCTGTATGATGGTACGATCACCTTCTTTTAGCCCGCTCACTTTAATTTGAGGGTTTTCAATTTTACCTGAGTATTTAATGGCATTGCCTAACAGATTTTCCAGGGCAATTCTGATCAGCTTGGGGTCACCGTTTAGTTTTAAATTAGGCTCAACATCTATCTCGAAATGTTCGGGTACATTTAGGGATTTTACCACTTCCTGAGTAAGTAAAGTCATATCCAGTTCCTGTCTTACCAGCTGCCTTCTGGATATCCTTGATAGATCGAGCAGATCATCAATAAGACTTCCCATCCGCTCCGCTGCACCGGAGATACGATTCAAGTAGCTTTTTCCTTCCTGATCTAACAGATGGCTGTAGTCCTCAATAATCGCTCCGCTAAATCCATTTATGCTTCTTAGTGGGGCACGTAAGTCATGGGATACACTGTAACTAAAGGCTTCCAGTTCTTTGTTGGTGGCTTCCAATTCCACTGTTCTTTTCTGTACTTCCTGTTCCAGGGTTTCCTGTATTTTAGCTCTTTCTTCTTCAATATTCTTTCTCAGCGTAATGTCCTGTATCTGGGAAATAAAAAAATCTACCTCACCTTTTTCATTGTAAGAGGCTGAAACATTAAGCTGCCCCCAAATAGTTTGACCCTCTTTATGAAAGTAGCGCTTCTCCATTTCATAGGTGTCAATTTTTCGATCGATCATAGCCTGCACCTTATCCATATCCTCTTTTAGATCATCGGGATGGGTAACTTCCTGAAAAGTGAGATGGAGAAACTCTTCTTTAGTGTAACCGAGCATTTTCACCAAGGACGGGTTCACATCTAAGAAGCGCCCATCAGTAGAAACTACAGTCATCCCGATGGAGGAATTTTGAAAGACAGAATTAAGTCGTTCTTCACTCTTTCTTACCTTTTCAATCATAATTTTGTCCTCGGTGATGTCTTCCGTGAACATCCCTATACCTCCAATTTCACCTAAGCTGTTATACCAGGGGTAGATCTCATATTTTAGCCATTGTTTGGTGCCATCTTCCCGAATAAAAGGGTCTTCATTATTTCTAATCACCTTACCCTTAAGTACATCTTGATGGTCCTTGATCCAATGGGGCATTTTTCTTATCTCGGGGAAAACATCATAATGGTGCTTCCCAATGATATCTTGGCCTTCTAGCTCATAATCCGTATACCAGCGATTACTGGCCATCAGATAATGCAGATTTGTATCTAGCATAGCTACCGCGGCAGGTGTATGAGCAACAAAAAGTTCAAGAGTTTCTCTGCTGGTTTTCTCTTTTACTTCTAATCGTTTTTTTTGGTGAATGTCCTGAAACATGCCTCTCAGTGCAATCACCTTATCACCATCCAAAACCGGAAACCCAATAGCTCTTACCCAGCGGTGGTTACCTTTGGCCGTTATGAGTATAAGTTCCAGGTCATAGGCTTCTTGCTGGGCTATAGCTTTGTCTATTGCCTCTTCAATTATCGGGCGATAGTCAGGATGATAGTAATCCAGCCCATCTGCCAAGTTCAGTTCAGAACCTTTTGGTAACTCGTGGATCTCAATGACTAGATCTGAGCTATAAACCTCATTGGTAGTTATGTTTAACTCCCATACCCCTATTTTCGCCGTTTTCTGAATGGATTGAAAAAGCTCATTCAAATAATTGAGTTCATATGTCTTTTTACCAATTGCCATATTTTGAGCTTTAACGTCAGTCATCATTTGCGGATGAATTAGTGCGGGATGCCAGTGGAAAGGTCAGGTGTACTTGAGTGCCTTTACCCGGTTTGCTTTCTACCTTAACGGTACCATTATTTAGCTCTATAAATTCTTTAGCTATCAATAATCCTAATCCGGTACCTTCAATTTCACTCACGTTTTCAGCCCGAAAAAAAGGCTCAAACAGATGCTCTTGCGCTTTTACAGGTATACCTATGCCCTTATCGGCAATGAGAATAATTAATGATTCCTTATTCGTAGAGATCACAAACTCAGGATTATCATAGGAATATTTAAAAGCATTGGACAAAAAATTGACGAGCGCATGTTCCATTAATTCTTTATTGACATACGCTAGAGCGCTTTTTGCGTGAATTTTCAAGTTTGCCTGCCTTTGATCTTTCTGTAAGCTGTTTACGCGATGAATGATACTATCGCAGAGCTCCGCTATATCTAAAATTTCCTTTGAAGCAGACTTTTCCAAATTCTGCAACTGGCCGAAAAGTAAAACATCATCTAAAAGAGAGGTCATGCTTTTCACCTGATCTGATATCCTTCTCGTGTATGAAATAATCTCTTGATTAGCCGGGTGATCATTTTGCCTAATGCATAAATTCACCAGCTCCGCATTAGATTGTATAGCGGTTATCGGTGTTCTAAACTGATGGCTCACCATGGTGGCAAATTGCGCCTTCTGTTCACTGGCCTCTACCTCCCTTTTCACATATTTTCTTAACTCAAGTTGCGCTACTACCTGATTCGCCAGTAGGCTAAGATGCTTCTTCTGATCTTTGGTCAGTTTTTTCGGATATCGGTCAACCACGCAAATCGTTCCTAGTCTATGGCCTCCGGATGTAACTAGTGGAGCACCCGCATAAAAGCGGATTTTAGGATCGTTAACCACCAGTGGATTATGCTTAAAAAGCTCATTTTTAGTTGCATCAGGTACTTCATATACCTCATCACCTTCAATGGTATAAAGACAAAACGAATACTCTAACGGAGTCTCATCTTCTTCTACACCAATTTTTGATTTGAACCATTGCCGGGTATCATCCAGAAAAGTGATCAAAGCCATTTCGCTATCACAGATGGATTTAGCTAATTCTGTAAGGGCATCAAATTTCGGCTCTGGTGGGGTGTCTAGTATATCAAAATGAAAGAGATCGTGAAGCCGCTGGCTGTCAGCTACTGAAGGACTATGATCTGCATTGCTCTTAAACTTTGATTTTAATAATTCATTATGTTGCCAGTCTATCTTCATAAGCCACTATACCGTCACACTAAATCACGAAATCAGTCAACTTTAAATCAATCTGTCGTGATTTATTTACAATAGCAATTTATAATTGTTTATAACTAAATCCAGCTTAACTCAGCTTTTGACTTGTTTTCTAAACAGATTGACTATATTTCTAAAATTATAGGCGTTGGCTATTTATCCTCACTTGGAGGTTTTCCGTAGTGCTTTTTATAGCAAAAAGAAAAGTAGGACAAGCTCTTGAAACCACACAAATAGGCTATTTCAGACAAATTGCCGAACCTGGATCGGATCATAATACGTGCCTTGGTTAGTTTGTGCCTATTAATAAAGTTATTGGGAGATAACTCTGTATAAAGCCTTACTTTTCTTTGTAAAGTGGATAGGCTCATGTTCATTTCAGCAGCTAGATCTTCTGTTCTAAAGTGTTGGTTAACCAGGTTATCATCTAAGATTTGCTCTATTTTACTGATAAAAAGATCCTGCTCAGACTCAAACTCACTGTACTTTTCCCGTAAGGCATGAGCAGTAATTTTCTCCTGCATTTCAATGATATTGATGATCTTAAGATAGAGCTCTTTAAATTCATAAGGTTTAGTAAGATAGGCATCAGCCCCCAGTTCCAGGCCCTTCAATTTGGAGTCTACATCTGCTCTTGCGGTAAGTAAGATCAACGGAATAAATTCAGTGCGGGTATCTCCTCTCAAACGAGCGAGGAACTCATAACCATTGATACCACGCATCATAATATCGCTAATGATCAGGTCGGGTTGCACCCGGTGGACCAAATCGAGTGCAGCAAAGCCATCTCGTGCTACAAAAGCTTCAAAATTGTGTTTTGACAGAAGATCAGCCAATGCTGTTCCTACGGCAATGTTATCTTCTACCACCACTATTTTCGGTTTCATCATTTCTAAGGGAGACCTTCAAAGTAAAAGAATAAAAAACCTGCATTTCGGCTCACGTAAGAAATTACAAAAAATTTCAGGGTTTATCCTTACGGTACTCAGGGTTTTCACGAGATACTGACACTTTAACTTACTTCTTAATTATACCATTCGCCTTACATACAGGCTCATACAGGCCATAATAGCTCCTTTATCACGTAAAAAGGAGTATTGACATAATTGGAAATAAACCCTTAGAACGAAGCAGAAATCTGTACCGAGATTTGTAAAAAAGATGCAGATTTATG
>JBCCSU010000287.1:0-5925 GCA_039199635.1 Bacteroidota bacterium
CTGAAAGCACGGGTTGTGAGGTGAAACCCGGAGGATCATTTACGTTGTTTACAGTAACTGTAAAACTCTGTCCTACCTTCGTTCCTACAGCATCTTCCACTTCTAGCACTACAGAATGGTCACCTACATTATCATTTATCGGCACACCCTGGAGTATCGCCGTACCATCACCGTTATCCGTTAAATTCAACCAATCCGGTTTTGACAGTGCTGCAATAGTTCGGGTATCACCATTATCCGGGTCTTGGGTAGTTATGCTATAACGGTATAAATCGTCTTCATCCACGCTTAATATTGGTGAGCTAGTGAAGAATGGAGGGTCGTTTGAATTATCTACATTAATGGCAAAGGTTTGATCAATGGATACACCCGCTAGATCCGTTACTCTGAGAGTGACAGCATTTAAACCCAGATCGGCGTTAGTAGGTGTTCCCTGTAGCGTACCATTCCCTCCGCCATTATCTGAAAAAACCGCCCAAGAGGGTGCTTCTACTGCGGTAAGGCTTAACACATCCCCCTGGTCATCGTCTGTGGCGATAATAGTGTACTGATAAGCGATATCTTGAATTGCACCCGTTCTGGGTATACTGGAAAACGAAGGAGCGTCATTAGTATTCACTACTGTAATTGAAAAGCTCTGATTTACACTTGCTCCAATACCATCCGTAACATTGAGTACTACACTTTCTATCCCAACATCGGAATTTTCAGGGGTACCGGATAATAAAGCGCTACCGTCTCCGGCATCTACCAGGGTTAACCAATCCGGCTTCGAAAGTGCTGTTATTGAACTAATATCCCCAACATCAGGATCATCTATGGTGATGTTATATATATAGACATCATCTTCATTAATCGTAGTAGGAGCCACACTGGTGAAAAAAGGAGGGTCATTCGAGTTATCTACATTAATCTGAAATATCTGCTCAATTGCGGCACCGGCCAGATCTTCAACCACAAGTACTACATCATTAAGCCCAAGGTCTGAATTAGTGGGCGTACCCTGTAGAGTAGCCAACCCATTTCCGATATCATTAAAATTCAGCCAACCTGGGATTACTGTAGCGTCTACAGAAATTACATCTCCAATATCATCATCACTAGCTACTATGTTATAGGTGTATAGCACGTCCTGAAGAGCCACCGGAGGTGGATTAGTAATAAATCCAGGTGGATCGTTGGTATTGTTAACTGTGATAGTAAAGTTCTGGTTTATATTCGCGCCCAGCGCATCTTCTACATTGATAACAAGGGTGGCACTTCCTACATCAGCATTTAACGGTGTACCCGATAGCACGGCAGACCCATCACCAAAATCTTGTAATGCTATCCAGGCTGGTCCTGATAGTAAAGTTATACTTCGGGTATCTCCAATGTCCGGATCAGTAGTACTTATATTATAGGTGTATGGAAGGTCTTCAACTGCAACAGTGACCGGAGCACTGGTAAATGATGGAGTATCATTGATATTATCAACATTGATCACAAAACTTTGATCTACCGACGCTCCTGAAGCATCTTCCACCTGTATCTGAACCGGATTAGAACCTAAGTTAGCATTGGTAGGAGTACCGGTGAGTGTTGCCGTACCATTGCTATTATCTGTCAACATGAGCCAAGTTGGAAGTACTACATCACTTATTGTTCTTGAATCATTTAAGTCCGGGTCCGCCGTAATAACAGTGTAAGAATAGACCACATTTTGAATCGCCCCGGTTACCGGGGTACTTGCAAAAAATGGAGGGTCATTAGTATTAGTTACCTCGATGGCGAAATTTTGATTGGCATTATCTCCCGAAGCATCCTCTACGTTTAAAACCACGTTAGACAAGCCCACATCTTCATTGCGCGGGGTGCCTGTAAGTAGTCCGGTACCATCATTATTATCTGTTAATTCAAGCCAACTGGGGATTACAAGCGCCCTGATCATGAGAACATCCCCAACATCAGGGTCTGATGTGGTAATTAGATATGAGTAAGTATTATCTTCCAAAATTTCCGTAACCGGAGTACTGGTGAATGTCGGAGGGTCATTGGAATTATTCACCGTTATGGTAAAGCTCTGATCTACAGATGCACCAAACTCATCTGTAGCTCTCAAAACTACAGGGTTAGCCCCCAAATTAGAATTGGATGGAATACCCGAGAGTATGGCCGTACCAGCTCCGGTAAGTGAGAAATTAAGCCAGCTGGGTATAGTGATAGGAATTATTTCAGGTTGATCGCCTATATCGATATCATCTATAGCTATTTGGTATGAATACGGTGCATTCTGAAACCCAGCGGTAACAGGAGTAGACGTGAAAAAAGGCTCATCATTAGTGTTAGAGACCGTAAGCGTAAAATTTTGATTTTCATTAGCACCTAGCGCATCAACTACGTTAAGCACGATACTGAAAGAACCTACCTCATCATTTGAAGGTAGTCCGGATAATACTGCGGTACCATCTCCATTATCTACAAGTGATAGCCAATTTGGGATAGATAAGCCGGTAATTGAGCGTGTGTCATTAGCATCAGGGTCAGTTGTTGTGATGCTGTAAGAGTACATGAGATCTTCTACTCCCGCAGTCACCGGTGTACTGGTGAAAGTGGGTGGATCATTGGCATTATCTACATTAATGTTAAAATTCTGATTGATAGATACGCCGGCGTTATCGGTTACTCTCAACCTCACTTGATTACTTCCAAAGTCTTCATTTGAAGGTGTACCCACCAGGCTGGCAGTGCCATTTCCGTTATCTGTAAACGCAAGCCAGTCAGGCAAGATTCGAGCAGATATTACCCGGCTATCGCCTATGTCAGGATCGCTGGTAGATATATTATAAACATATTCGCTCCCTTGTAGCGCAGCGGTGATGGGCGCTGTGGTAAAAAATGGCGCATCGTTGGTATTCGTTACGGTTACACTAAAATTCTGGTTAACATTTGCACCATCTTGGTCGATCACATTAAGAACTATATTATAAATGCCAACGTCCTCGTTCAATGGAGTACCTTCTAAGAATGCAGTGCCATCACCGTTATCGATTAAATTCAACCAATCTGGCTTTGACAAAGCTCTGATTTCCAAAGTGTTCCCGTTATCCGGATCTGTGGTAGTTATTGCATACTGATATTGGTCATCCTCATCCACGGTAACCAAAGGTGTAGAAGTAAAAGCCGGGGGGTTGTTTACATTTTCCACTACTACGTCAAAGGTTTGGTTTACAGAAGCACCCGCCTCATCCCTCACCTCAAGGCTTACGGCATTAGTGCCAACATTTGTATTTTCAGGTGTACCACGTAATACAGCAGTACCGTCTCCATTGTCTGTTAGACTTAGCCAAGATGGGCGCACAGGTGCGGTTATCGTAAGATTATCACCCACATCAGGATCATCTGCACTGATGTTATATAGGTATTCTATACCTTCTGTGGCTGTTAATAAAGGTACGCTCACAAAAAATGGAGCGTCATTACTATTGCTTACAGTTATGTCGAAAAATTGGTCATCATCATTACCCTGATCATCACTAGTCCTGATGACAATACCTTCTACCCCAATATCTGCATTACTTGGTGTGCCAAAAAGCCTCGCACTGCCATCACCATTGTCCGTAAGACTGAGCCAGGAAGGTAGAGAGACGGGACTAAATATGGTTATCACATCTTGCGGATCAGGATCATCCACCAGAATATTATATTCATACTGCGTACCTTGAACAGCCACCGTAATAGGACTACTTATTATGGACGGATCATCCTGAACGGGAGTCACATTAATAAAAAATGTTCTAGTGATGCTTGTATTATCATTGGGTGTACTATTGGCACCGCTATCCTCCAATATGACGTCAATCTCAGCCGACCCAAACGTATTTTGAGCCGTCTCAAACGTGAGTTGTCCACTCGAATTTAGGGAAGGACCCGCCGCAAAGGCCAGGTTCCCCGAATTAGTGGTTGAGTTAGCAGAGAATGTTAATGTCTGACTAGCTTCATCCACCCCGCCACCAGGGATAATATTAGTGGCCCAACTATTTCGTATCTGTGGGCCGGCATCTTCAAAAATAGTGATATCAGGACCTTCAGTAAAGCTAGGTGGGTCATTTACCGCATTAACCGTAATCGTGAGTAAAATAGGATCACTCTGGTTATTATTAAGTCCTGTAGATGCGCCATTGTCCTGTAAAACCACGGAAAAAGTGGCCGTACCGTTAGTATTAGCAGAAGTATTAAAAGAAAGGTTTCCAACCTCGGTTAAAAACGGAGACTGTATAAAAGTGAGGTTACCGGTACTGCCGGTTTGATTGATTATAAAATTGGTGGTTTGTGAAGATTCATCATTACCACCTCCGGGGCTAATACCTGTTGCCCAATTGGGTAACACTTGTACTCCATCGTCTTCATTTACCGCTGGATTAACACCACGATTAAAAACCGGTGCATCATTTATGGCACTAGCTGTTATTACGAAGGTTTGCACCCCACTTACATTAATGTTAGGGAGATTAGAAGGTCCGGAATCACGCAACTCCACCTCAATAGTAGCACTGCCATTACTATTCAATGCCGTTCTAAAGGTAAGCTCACCGTTAGCAGGGTCTATTTCCGGAGTTACCGAGAACTGCAAATCGCCAGTTACATTCAGGTCAAAAAACAGGTTTTGGCTACTTTCAAATACATTACCCTTTGAGATATTGGTCGCCCAACCGCTGATCGCCTGTACTCCCTCATCTTCATTAACTGTAATGTCCGAACCTTTTGAAAAAGACGGAGCATCATTAACCGCTTGAATATTCACCGCTAGCGTTTCTTCTACAAAAAGACCACCGGTGTCGCTCGACCTAATCACAAGGTTTGCCGAACCGAAAGCATTTGCCGCAAAACCAAGGGTAAGTATGTTATCATTTAATTGAACCTCGCTAAACAGTGTGGCATTGCTGTTCGATTCTATATTAAATGTGAGATCGGCATCAGCATCTTCTACATCAGAAAAGTAATCATGCAGGTTAAGCACTGTATTATTGGCATCCTCCAACACATTTACATCGGGAATACCACTACTCGTAGGCGGACCATTGATCATTAATGTACCGCTATTCGAGCCTTCATAGTTGATATCGTCAATAGACGCTATGACAGCATAAGTACCGGGCGTTGTTGGTGCTTGTGATGACCCATTATATGTGACGAGAACGGAAAGGCCGATTGGATTAGTTACCGTGGTTACAGCTTTGGGGTTACCGTCAAAATTCTGGTTCAGGTTGCTAATACTAACAGTGGCTACTGCTTTTGTGATGGTGAAATTACCAGTAGTAAAGTTAAAATTGTAATTATTATCCGCTCCTCCGGCAAAGGTAATTGGGTATAATCCCACATCGCTAAATTGTGTAGCTGTAGTGGAAATAGTAGGTTCAGTATCAATATCAGATGCATCATCACCATTTAAAAACCCGGAGTACATTCGGGTGAGTACAGGATTTACTTGTCCGAATACTCTGGATTGATCATCGGCTTCCACATTTAGTATCGCTTTAGTTACCGATAACGTCCCTGATTGATAGTTAAAAGCATAATTATTATCATTACCACCGGACACATTTATAGGATAAACTCCCACATCCGAAGTAATTGTTGCAACGGAAGATACGCCTGGAGTTGCATCTAGAACAGTATCATCATCACCATTTAAAAAGCCGCTGTACGCAACCGTAAACGGAGGATTGGCCGAACCATACAGTCTGCTTTTATCTTCTGCAGTGGCAGTAAGCGGTGCTTGTGTAATGGTTAATACACCCGGTTGGTTGATCAGGTTATAATTAGTATCAGTACCACCAGATAACGTTATCGGATAGGTGCCCACATCAGAGGTGATGGTGGCTGACGTAGAAGCAATGGGTGCCGCGTCTAATGAGGAGGCATCATCTCCGTTTACAAAGCCAA
>JBCCSU010000288.1:0-5906 GCA_039199635.1 Bacteroidota bacterium
CTGCCACCAAATCCGGCTCTAGTCGATATCGATGGTGATGCCGTCTGATTAATCGCGGGTGGATTATTAACCTGCGCTATTTGGCTGTCTATTACATTGGAAGCTTTTTGACCGGTAGAGGCTGCAATAGCGAATGGGTTCCCTTGATTAGCAGCATTTTGTTCAGCGATTTTTAAGAGATTTCCATATAGTTCTTTCCAAAACCCTTCTCGCTTAGCGTTTTTAGAAATGTATGACTTCATTTCGAAGGGTGCAGATCTAAATACAGCATTAACAGCCTGGTCATATCTATGGCCTACGAAATTATTATTTCTAATTCCATATAATAACATTGCCAGATATACGGCATCTGTAAATTCAAGAGAACTAAAATTAACCTCATTAAGTTTAATGCTGCCATTGTTACTTTTTGAACCCAATACTTTCCCTGCAATGTTAGCTACGACAGGCACAAGTGCTGCTGGGAAAGCTCCTAATCCGTTCAAACATTCCGTACTGTAAATCATAATTCTTATATGGTTATTAAATGAGCTTCTTCTTCCGGTGTAAGTATATCCGAGTCCTGTTTATCTCCAAATAGCGTAACATCTCCATGCTTACCCCACCGGTTTTTTTCACCTGTACGCATCTTGCCGCGTTCATAGGCTTCAAGCATTACATCTACCACATTGCGCCACTTTCCTGCTCCTGTGTAGCTGCCATCTTTATTACTTTGGCTCAAGAGAATAAAAGCCGTTTCCGGATATTGCTTTTTCAACCGCTCAAATTCACGTACCTCAATATTCATATCGTCCTTACTGTCAAAGACCACAACGTCATAATTGGCAGGGTTCTTTTCAGGAATCGATGGGTTCACGTTATTCGTACCCACAATATTAGGGTTGGTGGTATCTATACCCGTATCGCGAATGAGCTTGCTAAAGGTGGGTGTACCGTACTGCTCACCGCTTACGTACAGCACCTTCATGCCTAATTTGCTTAAGTCTTCACTCAGTTTCAATGTAGCGCCTGACTTACCACAGCCTCCAGGACCCATTATGAAAATGTGGGTAGGGTGACAAGCTTCACCGATCAATTCGGTCCATGGATGTCCCCAATCCAGGGTAGCATATTGCTCATTGGCTATTTCCCCCAAACCCATTACTGCCTTTGAGCTTGGCTTATTCGTTTTAAAGGTCCTGGTTGGCATTAGCTTCAAATCACTACCCAAACGAGGCGCCGTTGTATCAATTTTCCCGACAGAATTTTTCTTCTTAGCCCGGGCTGGTCTATGCCCTTTTTTAAATCTGTACGGATTACCCTTGGTAAACTGGCCATTGGATTTACGGACTGGTGCGGCTTTCGGTTTGCTCTTCTTCTTAGCAGCTGATTTTGATGATACCTTGGGCAAAGTCACCTTTTCAATTTTCAAGGTCACCTTTTTATAACCTTTAGCATTCTTGAGCGCTTTGGTCAGAACTTGGGAGATCTTCTTAACGGCAGGATGCCTTTCAGCCATTTTTAAAAGCATCAGCATGAAGCAAACGAAGCGCTTCCGTAGTTACTTCCACCTCATGAAGGGCGTTGTATCTTGATATGATCGCGTTAACCTGCATTCGCTGCTTTCTTTTCTCCTATCAGCCCTATAGTTACCCCTATGATCAAGCCTACTAAGCCGCCAGCGGCCACAGTAATGGTCTTATTCCACCCGGTTCTGTTGGCTACCATGATGCCTGCTATACTGCCGGCAGTGGTAATCCCAGTGGATATTAAGTGTCGCTCAATCTCGTTGTCCATTAGTTGATTTTATAAAGCCTCCTAAACCCTAAAAGCCTGCTGGCATTGTAGGGGGCTATAGAAACCTGATTGCTCTGATTTCCACCAATAGTGTAGATATCGTCACCTACTTTATTAATGAATATCCCCACATGGCCTTTCCAGCTGTCCTCTTTTTCACGCCAGAATATGACGATATCTCCCAACAGTGGTTTTTCGTCCACATTGCTACCTACTTCAAGCCAGCTGCGCGCGTTGAGCTTCTTTGTGCGCACGTATCCGCCCATCATAGCGCACCAATTCACAAATGCTGAACACCAGGGAGTTTCATCATCGCGTATCGGAGTATCACCGGTTTCGGTAAAGTATTTCACTACCTGCAGGTTATGATCATTACCGGTAATCTCTTTATTGCCATACTCCCTAAGCGCTATTTCGAGTAAATCAGTCATTTATTAGGCTTTTAGCGCTTTGTAAAGCTTAGAAGCGACTTTCATAGCTTCAACGTGTGGAATGCCGGTGTTCTTGGCTTTGAAGTCTTTTAGAAATTCCTGCCAGGTGTTTCCTATTACCTCATAAACCACACTTTTAACTCCAGATACTAAGAATCGGAATAACCACCGGCTGCGGTGAGGCTTGACCAGTTCTACCGCCTTGCCATACTTGTTTTCTATGAACGCTTTGGCCGCTTTTTCACTCTTGATTTTCTTCTTAGATACAATTTTCATGTTCTACCTTATTTTGAGTTTTTTGATTTTTTCTTTTTTTGCGTGGCAGCTATCCCTACTATGGCGGCACCTAATATTAATAGTGGTACCCATACCGTAGGCTTTTTGGCTGTAATTACAATTTCTTCCAGAAGCCAGGCCGGCCCCAACAAGCCCATAGCTTCGTTGATTTGACTATCGGTAATCTGTGAGGCAGGAATTACACCATTTTCATGGTTAATTATGGCCCTGGTGAGCTTTCTTAGACTATCCGCATTAAGATCGAATTGGAAATTAGGATTAATCCCGGTATGCGATGCTACGCTGTCAATGTATGCCTGAGTATTATTTTCATGTGGTGGGGCAAACTCATGAATGAGCTGAGCTATGGTCCTGCGACCGTCAAAATTGTAATCATTGATGATGTCTTTCATTAAGGCGCGTAGACCGAAAACCATTGAGGTAAATTGCTCAAAGGCCCCATCCGTATTTTGAGAAACCGGCACCTTACCTTTCCATCCTATATTAGTGATGCGAAGATTACCAGGGTTGTTATTTCGAATTCCACGCGTAGCCATTAGCCCAGTAGTTTAGGTAGTTTCTTATTGCCTTTGATGTAGTTTTTGTATCCGATGTATCCCAGACCTGCAACCAGGCCAACCAAAGCAATAGGGACCAGATTCTTTACCACGCCTGCCGTATTCAATACCCCTTTTGACAGATCCCCTGCAGCGCCCGTCACGTCTTCAGTAACATCGGTAGCCGTACAAACCAAATTGCTGAGTAAATGGCCCATGTCCAAGCCCTGAGATCGGAAGTAATTGACCCAATCACAATCGTACTTGCAGAAATTGAAATGGTAGTCAAAAGAGCCTTGCCCTTCGAAAGCCTGGATGAACTTATCATTTGCTGCTTGCTTACCGATCACCGGTACCATGGCTTTATGCCAAAGCATCCAGTCCGTACAGTTCCAGGTTTTAGGCGTATCCGGTTTGCTATCAGCATTCAACCCTAGCCCTTGCAGGCTTCTGTACGTTCCGTCATGGCATTCCAATAAATCTTCAATCATTTCCTTTATTATTTATTTTAGGCTTCAGAGGAAGGTGCTCCACGGCTGGCACTGTGAAGCCTTCCTAATTAGCCTAAATGGTTACAAAAAGGTTTTTATCAAACCTGCCTTACTTTTCAGCTTTTCAGACGCACCCGGCTTTTCGCTGAGTTCTGCTAAAATGCTTAATGCCTCAATATCAAGTTTGGCCAGAATTTCCAGGCTTTCACTTTTTGATTTTACTTTGGATTGTCCAAATTTTCCTAGTGCCATGCGTATTTAGTTATGCGGTTTTTACAACCGGGTTATCAATTATGCGTTGAAATTCAGCCTTGGCGGTGGCTATGTCCAGTTTGGTAACTTTCTCAAGCATCTGGTAGAATATCTGCTGCATGTCTTTTGGCCATTGCGGAAAAACCGTAATAAAGTCCGTAAGCATTTGATTCGTTTCCGGATCCTCTGCTAAGCCAGGGCCAGCGATACTCTTTGAAGCCATACCGCCTACCGCGGCTGCAATGGGTTGCAATACCTGCCCTAAAAGGGGCATCATTTGCTGCAGCGCTTCCGGATCTTTTAATATGCCATTTAATCCACCTTCTTTCTCCAGACCGAGCTCAATGATTGATTTCTCTTTATCGAGTTGATTGAGCTGATCTTTGAGTCTAGTAAGTTCCTCGTTTTTGCTTTCTAGCTTTCTTAATAGGTCCTTGCGCTCTTCCTTTACATCAGCCAATTGATCGCGGTACATTTGTACCATCATAGATTCGTTGTTTGCCATGGGTAAAACGGGTGTTGAATGATCCTGAGAATTCACTTTCGGTATTCCGTTTAAACGGTTTCCGTTATGCACTTCATTTTTGCATTTAACAGAGCAATATTTCTTATTTCCGCGCACTTTGTCCGCATCCCATCCTTTGTTGCAATTTGGGTTAGCACATTTCTTTATGTTGCTGTATTCCTCCATTACTCATCGGGCAGGTCTATGGTGACAAAAGCTTTTTTTCCTTCTTCAAAAGGTTTTAATAATTCGTCTGAATCAATTCCAATTTGCAAACGCATACCTGGTGATTTCTGCCAGAGATCATTTTTCCGTATGCCTTTTTTCGTTTTCATGGCTTCAAGGTCCGGAGTGATAATAACAGTACCTCCCTGGTCTTGTGGAATGATGTTTTTGATGATTACGGGTACACGCTGTCTCATTTCCTTGATTCTTTTGATGGTAATATCAGATGACCATTTTCATAGCGAAGTCCGTTAACAGCCTCTAATCCATGTACATCACAGATGATATCCAGGACATTCCCTTCTTCATTGCTAGCCTTGATAAAGGCCTCATACGCTATTTGCCGGGTATTCATAACCCGCTCGACATGCTGAGCCTGCTTCTCTGATAGTTTGATTTTATTTTCCTTTTGTGCCATGTGGATATATTTTTATTTTACAGTTGTCTAAACATTTGTATTGCGCATACACCCCCAAATCGCTCGCCTATGGGCGCTGCCCCCACACCTCCAATTTCGAAATAGATGTTCCCAGCTACAGGGGCTACATTTGCTACTTCCACCACCGTGGCCGTGGCACCTTGAGGATGAACCAAGTTTGAGTAAACCACTACACCATTAATTTTGATTTCTATACTTGTGTCAGTGGTTCTGTCGATGTTGACAGGAATTCTAAACTTATACAAGTCAGAATCATTATAATCATCTACATCAATACGTCCGTTAAACCGATCATACCAACCATTTTGCCATAATTCAATAGGGAAACCATGTAGATCACTTGGCACATCATAAGTAACATTGGGTGTACTTGAGAAGTCCTCCGTTACGTTAAAGGTTAGTCCAAAGGCACTAATAGCCGGATCGGAAGCTTGAGGTATGTTTTCATTAACATTGATGTAATCAGGATAGATCGATTCATTGACCTGTGGTCGGCTGGCCCGGCCTAAATTAAATACACCGATTAATTCATCACCACCGCTCTCATTCACATCGTTAATGTTGATGGTAAATGGTATAGGGGCAGAACTGCCAAAGCTATTTGTGGCCGTAATGAATATTGAATAGCTTGACTTGGTTTCAAAGTCAAACGCTTCACTGGCTCTAAATTCATTCCCATTAGTATTGAAACTTGCTCCATCGGTACCTGAAATAGCGAAGGTCTTAGGATCGTCCCCATCAGCTGATAATAAACCAATGACATCATTGATGCTGTTATTTTCATCAATGTTATTGACGGATAAGAATACATTGGTAGGCGCTACGCCTTCTGCTATGTCATTGATATCAATATCAAAAGTCTGGCTTATGCTACCTTCGGAATTTGTGGCCGTTACTTCAACCTGAACCTGCTTTACAGCGCCCATGGTTTCATAATCCTGCGCTACATCCAAA
>JBCCSU010000289.1:0-5887 GCA_039199635.1 Bacteroidota bacterium
CCCACCACTTACAGCTCCGGCAGCAGCAGCTCTCGTTTTGCCATGTGCGTCTAATTTATTTTTAGCCTGATTAGCTTTAAATTGTTGGGAAGGTCTAGACCTAGATCCATTTTGCGCGGCATTACTACTATTATTTGCTATTCTTTGCTTTCTATCTGCTGCATTTGATAAAACTTTTCCTTCAGGAGAAGATTTTGCATTAGTCTCAACTTTTTTAGAAACTACTTTACCAATTGTTTGTGCAGCTGCAACATCTATGACGACATCCTTTGCATTTACCTCGCCTTTTGTCGCCAATTGATTCGCAACGCTGGCTCCAGTATCAACTGTTAGAGAAGTTACTGCTTTTAGTAGTTTAGTGCCATTTTTAATCTTGGATACTGTTGAAAGCCCACCACTTACAGCTCCGGCAGCAGCAGATACTACAATTGACTTAACATCTACATCTGTAAGTGCTTTACCTAAACCATTACCTTCTGCTAAATTCACGGCAACTTGTAACCCATAATCAACAAGCCCTCCAATAACCCCTCCGAAACAGGCTGGGCAGTCTCCATAAGGGTCACTATTATTAATTGGGTCATTATACCCATATTGATAGGGTGTATAAACTTCTTGCCCCACTTCATCAGCTAGAGGGTCAATACTAGTAAATCGACCAAGTTGATAGTCATACATCCTAAGCTTGGTCATGTCCAGGTTTAACCCAAGAGCCGTGATCCGTTCCGTCTTGAACTTCTTATCACCCGTACCTTGGTTAAATTTATACCTGTTTTCTTTAGCCGTAATCCTTTGGAAGCCTCCGGCATGCTGGAGTCCGAATGGATAGTAATCCGCAGTTTCAATTACCGGATGTTCTTCCACCGTCACCTTCAAGTCATCGAAATAGACTTCGGTCAACTGCGCACTTTCATTGGACAGGTACACCACCACATAGCCGCTCTCAGGGGCTTCATAGGGTTGATCCAAAGCCAGTATTGCTTGGTTGTTGCTACTGGAACTAGTCACTTGCTTGAAGGCAAAATGACTGGTAGCAATCGAGCCGGTTACATTATCCGGCAGAAAGAGCAGGTTAATGAACGCCATCGGTTCGGTACTGCTTGCATTCGCATTGATCAAACTGGTGACCGTTCCACCTGAACCGTACCCACTGGTTATTGCTACTTCGTAAATGCCAGTGCCCGTTGTTCCTGTAATTGCTCCTATCACTAGGTTTCCTATCGCTGCTGCCGGATTATTGGTACCTGTTGGGGCTAAATACTTCGCATACACTTCCGCACTGACCTTATCACCTGCACCCACAGGGATCGTCAGCACTGAACCCACCACACCGTTAGCCGCTCCATTCAAGAGCTGCACGTTCGTATGGTTGAACGACTCGTTAGGTGCATCCACCCGGTCATGGATGTCTGCGGTGATCACATTTTGTAAATTATCGAAGAGTGCTTCATCGTCAGGATCTGCGCTGTTACTCTCATAGTTTAAACCGAAATCTATCGTTTTCGGGTCTGTAGTGAAAACTACGCGTGTATTTCCGAGATGATCTTTTAAATAATACTCATAAGCCCTATTGCAACTTTTTGGCTCAACCCAAAAATCTCCAGGCATTCCCCCAAGCAAAAATAATTTTTCGCTAGTACCCCCTGATCTTTTTTTCAGTAAGTCAAGTTAGTTACCCTCTCGTTTGAGGGTAGATTAAATATAGTCATAATTTTTTCTTGGTATTCCTGACTTTTTTAAACTTTCTGAGTATTTATAATAAACGATTCAAAATATGCATACAAATTTCAGATACAAAGACCATTCTGAGCGATTGGTTCAAGAGATTATTACACACTGCCTTAGTTATGAACTTAATTTTACAAAATGGCATGTGAGATTATCTAAGAATAAACTAATTGATCAAGTAAAAAACTTAAAGGAGGTAAAATGTAGTGACGAGTTGGAAGCTCAAGATATCAAAGAATATCTCGTTAAAAGTAGGAAGTTCATTGATGATCAAGGAAAGGGTAAGGTTCTTGCCGTTTACACTGAGTGATTCGAAAGATACGTGAAGTTGCACTCTCTATGTCGTGCAATGGTTATATGGTGTTCGTCCTTCCTTGTCGCGCAAAAAGTCACGCCAGCCAAAAAGTAAGCTTACAGCACACTTTTAGCCCGTTGGGTTTATCAAGCTGTCATGCCTTTTGCTTCTCCCTGCGTCAGTCCTCACGGCTGTTCCTGTGTCTGTGCCAGAGCTAAGGCCACCACGATTGATCCACTCGAATAGCACTGATCACATCCACCCCCAGCCAGTGTTTTTGCTCGCCTGCGGCCTCAGTCGGTTTTAGTCATTCTTCCCACTGCCAGTCGGGCTGACTCCCTTTTTCTGGCAGGCCTCCTTCGGACTCGCAGGACGGCTCGCGATAGGCTGACACACAAGCCATAGCCGATTAGCTGAAGGCTCCATAACCTTTTCTTACCGCACCAAGCACATTCGGTTTTTATAGCAGGGATAGCAGTTGGTTTGGAAGGATTTTGTAGCTAGTGCAAAACCAGTCAAGGAACGTTAAGGCATTCAAGAACATGCAAGGTTTCACACCAGCTACAAAAACCGACACTTTCTTTTTACCATTGTGAAAACCCAATCACGTATCTAATGAAAGAACTGTCATATTATAATCTAAGGAAGGACGACAAAGTGGAGATTAGCTCCGAGATTTGCAGCTTAGCTGAGACTATTTGGCATATAGCCCCCGGATCTACGTTAAGTAATCGGATCAGCGAGCTAATAGCTTCCTATTACAATCAATGGAGATTTGTCCTTGATTCATATGAAAAGTTGTTCAGTCTAGTTCAAGAATTAAACTCAAAAGATTCTTCCTCAGAAAATGTTCTGTCTGATTTTGATATTTTCTGGCTTAAAACCGAACCTGAGTTTAAAAACTACTCTTATCTACTCATTACATCTTTAAAATCTCTGCTAGATCTATTTACTTGTGTAGTTGATGTTATTCAAAATCAGCAAATAAGACGGGAACACGAGTTTCCTGATTTTTTTAAATACTTGGGTCAACCAAAAAAAATAACCCTTTGGATCGATGAACTTTCAAAATACTTTCAGGATATCAGAGTGTCTGAAAAATGGATTAGCAAAGTAAAGATCATAAGAGATAGAGTGATACACAGAGGCTACTTGCTAAATTCTCATAGGACTAAAACGGCCCAAATTGATGATCTAACAATACGAACTTACAAGGGGAGTGATTTCTATTCTAACAGGGAGGAGTTTAATGTAGGTGAGCTAATTGATAATTTTCTTATCAACATGCCTAAAATAGAAAATTCAGTGTCGAATATTCTTGTACAAAACGTTGACTACCTCAAAGAAAATGGCGTAACACATGCTAGCTATTTTAGATACTATGAACTAGTAAATGAATACGGATCTAAAGAAAGCTGAACGTTTTTTTGAAGGGCAAGAGCTTTGAGGTGCGGGGTGATCTGTGGGGCTTTTGGCGTTCAAAAAAATGATACAAGCGACTACACTATTTGATTCAATGTGCTGATGGTCTTGCGCGCGTTAAGATCGCACTCTTTCCTTTTCGGGCCGTTTGCGGGAGCCACTGCCAGCCATACAGGGAAAGTGACCAGAGGAAGCGACTGTGTGTGCCGTCAGGGTACTGGCAGTGGCCGCAGGCCCGCCTAACTCTGGCTGAGTAAGGATTTTTTTGCCCAGCTGCCGCAGGCTCATTCATCAATCAAAAAATACTGAGAACAGCCGTGGGGAGTACCACAGGGCAGCAAGAGGAAGTAAAAGCAAGGCCGACCAGAGGGAGCTTTGTATAGCCTTGCTTTTACTGGAACGCAGCCTGACCGAGGACACGCACCCACACCGATTTACCGCTCCGAGGTAGAACGAGGAGCTTGGATAATTTCCTCTATTTATAAAGTTTAAGACCTTTGATGTATTTAAAGTCTTTTTGATTCAGGGTATAAAGTGGGATATTTTCTGTGATGGCCGTTGCTGCTATTAATCCATCAGGTAGACTAAGGTTATGACTTAAAGTATACTTGCCCATTAATTCAATAAAGCATTCACCTATTTCTGGTGTAATATGCTTGATTTCAAGATGTTCAATATCTTTATTAATCTGGATGAGTTCTTTTTTATTTATTGCACCATACAACAATTCACCGGCTGTAATCATACTCAGCGCAATATTGGATTGTCCAATGGTTTGAAGACGAGCAAGTATTTTAGGGTTTTCTTTATAAAATTCAATGATGATATTGGTGTCGCAAAGTACTAGCTGCCCCTTTTCCATGCTTGTGCTCGAAGTTGATTACTATCTATATTTCTATCTTTCCATAAGCCAGCTGAAGCAAAAAAATCATAGTCGTCCGCTTTCCGTTTGGCTGTGCGCTGCACTTCTATAAAATCAAATTGCTTTATTAACTCTAGGAAAAAGCTAATCTTGCTATCGTCTTTTACTGTCAATGTAATCTTTTGCATGATGCATTTATTTCTATACAAAGTAACGATTTATTTCATTTATTTAGTTTCATGGATCAGCGTTCATAATCTTTTGGGTGCGTCAGTTCTTCTAATAGCTTGACTAATTTCTGATGTTTCCTGGTTCTTCGTTTACTATGTGCCTGATGAAAGCACTCACCCAACTTGTGAAGGGCAAAACACAGGTCTTGGACTTCATTTCGTGGTATCTCGTCCTTTTCCAGAAAATGTAAACAGTAGATGGCTTTGTTTAAATCACGGCTGACGCTGGCATAATCATCAGCATAGCTATCCGCAATGAAGGTTAAGAGTTGGGCGAGTTCTTTTTTATTGGGTGGCTTCATAAGTAAAGGATTCTTATCTAGGGTTCTCTATTTCGTTCATGGGATGGAAGCGGTCAATATCCAGTTGTAAGCTTTCAGTATCGTTTCTTCGATAACTTTCTGTGCTCATGACTTTTCGGTGGCCGGCCATGTATTGCACTTCTCGCAAGTTGTATTGCTTGAGCCAATGGGTGATCACACTTGCCCGGATGTGTTTAGCGTTTTCCAGTTGGGGTTCCTGTTTCCGTAAGCGTCTGAACAGGTTCCGAAGGCCGTCACTGTAACTCGCAAAGCCACTGATCAAAAGCAAGTCACTGCCTTCCTGATTAAAATGTTGTTGTAATTCCTTTCTTGTTTGGTTGATGTAGCGATCCAGTTCAATGATCTGAACCGCTTGCAAGGCCAGGTTTCGGGCGGCATGGGTACGACTGCTTTGTATGGTTACTTTACCGCCTAGCACATCCACATCCTGGACTTTAAGTTTTGATAAAGCCGTTACGTCCAAGCCCTGGAACACCATAAAGCCCACGGTTATTTTATTGCGGATAGCCGACAGGTGAGCCGTAGGCTTTGTTTTTCTGCATCCTTTGCTATCAAAGTGATGATAGAGGTTTTCCAGTTGTTCCCGGCTAAGAACCTGATACAGTCTCTTATGTGGGGTGGATTTCATGTCCAGGCACTTGCCTGGATTCGTGGTGATTACTTTGGCTTGTACCAGTGATTCAAAGTAATGGGTGATAGCGGTAAAGTAGGCACGAATCGTTCGTTGGCTAACCTCTTTCTTTTTTAGGTAAGCCTTATCAGGAGCAAATGTGCCCTTGTTCTCGATTTGCTCTTCCAGATCCAGCACCCCAAATACCCTTTCAGCTGCCACCAGACCCATTTGTAAGGTATTGAATTTATCGGCAAGCACCCGTATGGGCCGAAACAACATATTGAGATATAATGGGAAAGCCACTAGTGCGCCGAGGGTTACCCCATTGCCGGTTGCCACATCTTGCGCCCCCCACCAGACCATGAGTGCCAATGATGCTGCTGCTATAATATCTACTGCCGGAAAAAATATGGC
>JBCCSU010000290.1:0-5823 GCA_039199635.1 Bacteroidota bacterium
CACGGTGACGCCGTGCGCATCTACACCTCGGGCTTCACGCCCATGCGCTATGCGCTGGGCTCCGAGAAGCGCCACGCTGCCATGAAACTGGTCTGCGTGGGTGAGGACGAGCCTCACATACCGATGGCCTGCCCTGTATTGCACTTCTCGTAAGTTATATTGTTTCAACCAGTGGGTAATGACGCTGGTTCTTACTTGCTTGAAGTTGATGAAGGTATTTCCGGAAGGCAGGTCGTGGGATTTCAGTTCTTTGCTTAACCTTTTCCAGATTTCTAACCTTGGAACACCTGTTTTATCGCTTGCTTTCGCTTTTCGGTTGAGTGGTATTGGAATGGCCAGGAACAGGTAGTTTGTAGTTGGATCTTGTTGATAATCGAGCAGTTTTGGACGTAGCTGGTAGTGGTATTCCATCAGTTCCAGCATTTGGTTGGATTTCAGTGCTAAGGTGCGTTCGTTGCTTTTTCTACTGCCAGCTATGTAGATGGTGCCTTCTCTTAGGTTCAGGTCATTGTGTTCCATGCTGTTGACTTCTGCGGTGGTTAATCCCTGGTGGATCATCAGACCCAACATGGCTTTGTTGCGTTGCCTGCTCCACTGATAATGGGTGAACCATTTTTTATGGCTGTTGGAATCTTCTTTTGTGGGAACTGTATATTGGGTGTAGAGTTGCTCTAAATCCTGTCTGCTTAAGATGGGGTAAAGTTTCTGTCTTTTGATGCCTTTGAGTTTGAGGTGCTGGATGGGGTTATCGGATCGGTGACCGTGTCTAACCTGATAGTGAAAGAAGTGTTTGATGGCGTTGAGTTTCAGGTTTCTTGTAGCGTTGCTATCGCCTTGTTTTTGCAAGTGGTTCAGGTAGGCCAGTACTTCTTTGGCGGTGGTATTTTCCGCTTCTGTATGGTCTTTGTCCAGCCAGCTAATGAAGTGGATGGCGTGAGCGCAGTAGCGTGCTACGGTGCTTTGGCTTTTGCCTTCTGCTTGCAAGTAGGTTTTAAAGGTTTCGGTCATGGTTTACTAAATGGGTATATCTCTGCGTACTTTCTAAGCTGCTGTGGCCCAGGAACCGTTGGATTTTTTGCAAGGCCATGCCGGCTTGCAGTAAGTGGGTGGCGATGCTGTGACGCAGGCTGTGCAAGCCGATTTCTTTTTGTTGTACTACCGGGTTTTCTACGGTTAAGAGTAAGAGTTTGAACCTACGATAGAGGGCTTGCCCTTGCATGGGTTTACCGCTGTAGCCGATAAATAAACGGCTTTCGCGTTTGTCTTTCAATAGTATGGGCCGGTGATCGTAAATGTAGTCTTGTAAATATTTTGCACTGGTTTTGCTAAGTGGCACAAGCCGCTCTTTGTAGTTTTTACCTTTTCTTACGTGCAATCTTCGGGTGTCCAGGTTGATGTCGTTGAGTTCGAGGTGCACGCCTTCGTTTTTGCGCAGCCCGCAACTATAGTAAACGGTGAGCATGGCTTTATCTCGGGCAAAAAGGGCTTGATATTTCAGGGTTGAACTTTCTTCGATGCCTTGGTCTGCGGCTTGGTAGAGTTGTTGGATTTCTTCGGTGGTGAGGTAGGTGATTTCTCTTGCATTGAGTTTGAGTTGGCGTAGGCTCAGGGCGGGGATGTTTTGTGTGCCTTTATGGTTTAAAAACTCGATTAGTTTTTGTAAGGTGTGGATATGTTGGTTTAGGTAGCGATTACTCAATCCCCCACCCCTGCGCTGGTTGGCTCTGCTGCTGATGTGGTGGAAGTAGTTCCGATAATCTTTCGGTTGGAGTTGGTTGATTTGGCTTTTACCTTGTTGTTCTAAGTGGTGCAAGAACTCTCTGGCAATGTTGGGCAGGTTGTATACGCTCCCATTAGCGTAGCCCAAAATATCCAGCCATTCTTTGAAGGCGTGTTCCAGGGAATGGAAGGAGGGGCTTTTGAGGGGTAGTTTTTTCATGATGGTTCGTTAGTTCCTGCGCTCAAGATATTTTTTTCATTCCGCTTCCCTTTTTTCAAATGTGTAGGCCACTCCATTTAACTTGCTGGTTTTCTTCTGTTTTCGTAGCTCACTGGGCTGGTGAGCCACTACTGGGCCACTGAGCTGCTTGCATTGCTCTAAAACTTGGTCTAATACACTGGTAATGCCTTTTTGTAGCTTTTCATAGTCTGATCTATCTACTATCCGGTAGTGGTAGCCAGTAGCGGGTTTACCGCTCACTATTTCGATCAATCCTGCCTCTAATAGGTGGGTATGGTAACGTTTCAAGGTACTGGCTTTTATGCGGATGTGGTGCCTGATGTGGTGATTGGTGAAGGTATCTCCTACCCGTTCCGCGTCTACCTGGGCGAAAGCTTCGGTAGACTTATGCGGTTCGGGATCGGAGGGCGCGCCTTCGCCAACTTGCTCTTTTATATGGTGTTTTAGCTTTTCAAAGTATTTTCTAGTCGCTCCATTGAGTTGATCGGATTTCCGTAACAGGACTTCTTTTAATAAGCGATTGGCGATTTCAATGTCTTCCAGGGTGGTTTCGATGTAGAGTTCTCCGGTTTCTTTTTCTGCTTTTTCTTCACGCTGGTACTGGTGGTAAAAGGTGACGGCTTCGATAAAGGCTAAGTAATGGGCGTTGGTCCTGCGGGGTTTAAAAACTTCTTTGGGGATTTTCAAGTGGTGGGCAAAGGGGTTTCTCACGGTGATGGGTTGTAATACACGTTGTGTATTTTTCAATTGTTCTCTGATTTGGTGTTCGGCTTGTTTATCCAGTTCTCCGGCTGACTGAGCACGTTGGTAGGCCATGATCTGCTCGTCTTGCTCGGCACTTTCATCGATGTGGATCAAAAAGGAGCGGTTGGCATTGTCTTCATAGAGGCTTTCCCGAGTGGTGCAGCCGCTTACGCTTACCGGACCTTCTACTTTCAGGCTGATGGTTTTAGTTTCACCCTTGGTGTTTTTTCGAACTACGGTTTTGCTGATGTGTTTTTTGGATTGAAGTTCGCGTAAGGGATATAAAACTCCTTCTGCACCATCTAAATCCTCGATTAAGATCAATTTGTTTTTTAGTTCGCGTTGACCGAAGTAGTAGAAGGCGTTTTCGCTTAAGGTGGTGATTTCGATTTTGTCTTCTTCGGGGATGAGTGCCCCTACTTTTTCTTGTAAATGGGTCTTTCCTACGCCACTGCTACCCAGGCTGACAATGTGTAACGGTTGTTCTCGTTTGCGGCTGGTAAAGATGAGGTACATTAATAATCGGTTGGTTTCTTCTCCGATGACTCCTGCCCTGCCGATATCTTGGTTGGTTCTTTCGATAAGATTCGGTTGTGCTAAAAATGCCTGTGCAGCTCGCACTTCTTCGGGGGTAAGGAATTTCTTTTTGTCTTCTTGCTGGGTTTGCTTTTCGAGTTCTTCTATCCGGTAGTGCTCTAACTGTTCGGTGAGTTCATTTAGGCTCGCAGCTATTATTGAGGTGCCTAGCTCTAACCGCTCGGCTGTTTTTCTGATCAGCTTTTCCAGTTGGGTATCGTTGTATAAGTCCAGGTTGTGGCGGATGGCGGGGATTGAGGTGTCTTTTAATTCGATTTTTAGGGTGACCCGCATTCTGTCCAGCCCTTCGAGTTTGATGCCGCCTAGGACAGTGAGTTTTAAAAGATCATTTTCGTATTCAAGTTGTTCTGGATTACTGGTTTGGAGCATCATTTTTTTATGAGTTGCGCATATTTGGTATAAATGTACAAGATTTTATTATTTCAACAACTCATATACTATTTCTTTATCCCATAAATACGCACTACTTTTACTCTTTCTGCTACTATATTATATCTTATGAGTACTTTTGGTAAAAAAATGAGGGAATGTAGGGAAGCCAAAGGCCTTTCGCAAAATGCACTGTCAGGTGAACTTGGGGTACACCATTCCATCATTGGCAAGTATGAACGGGACGAGGTAAAGCCTACCATTGACGTGGTCAAGCGTATGGCAGGTATCTTGGATACTACAGTGGGCTACCTTTTAGGGGAGACTGAAAATAATGAGGTACTCAAAGACCCGACTATGTTAAAACGACTAGCTGAGATCAACTCGCTCTCTGAGAAAGATCGGGAACACTTTCTTTACACCATTGATGCCATGCTTAGGGATGTAAAAGCGAGGCAGGCGTACGCTTCTTAACCTCAGCGTCCTTTGAAAGTGACGCTGAGAAGGGAAAAGAACAGATTGATACGAACATACGATCAGGTGGGGAACGAGGGAGGATAAACTAGTCCCATTCCTGATCACAAAAATTTGTAGAAATAAAAAAGACAGAATCAGAAGCAATCTTACTACCTAAATATAACTCCTTATTTTTATTGAAAAGATATAGCCATCCACCAGCATTTAATTCATAGTTGTATTTTTCATCTTCATAAATGAGTTCACCTTTGGCAGAACAAGAAAACACACCGTAACACTGATTCCATTCGTATTTATCTATACTCTCAAATGATTCCATGAATGCACCCAATTGATCAGCCTGTATGGCCCAAGAATCGCAGAGATCATCAGTTTTAGTATTATTAAGCCCAAATGTTAATATTGAATCTCGTCCTATGTTAGACATAAAACTCAATTTATCTTGACTACCGAGTTCATTATTATAAGCTGACCCAGCTAGAGAAATAATAAGTACACTAGTCAAAACCAATAGCATCCAAAACGGTCTGCCCTTCTCCTTCGGTCTTACGTTGAATTTTTTCATGTGGATAAACTTGATTTTTGTTTAAATTATAATGATTCATAACTTGCTCTATTAATTGAGCTGTTGCACCAACTTGCTTGGGTGTCAAACCATCCCACTTTCCATTTTTATAATTACCCACAACCTCTATACCAATCGTATTAGTATTGATTAACTTCCCATAAAAGTCCGAATACATCTGTTTAGAGTTATTATAAATATGTGCAATAGAAATATTTACGCTACCTGTTTGAAAGACAGTACCATCTGTATCTATGTAAAAATGAGCACCCTTTACCCTACTTCTTGACTTCATCCAAGGGCCTGGATAATTCGTACTTACTGTTCTATGAATAATAAGGGCTTCTACCTCAGACATACTTGGCCTTCCCTCTTCTAAGCCTGCTATATGATCTTTGGTAATGTTAGCTAATTGAGAAAAACCATCTTCGTCCAAATTCAAACCCCCATATATAAAAACCTCTTGAAGGATCATTGCTCCTCCCGTCCAAGCTTTCAAAGCAGGATCTGTTCCATACAAAGAAGCAGCAAGAGGTAGACAACCTACACACCCACCATCAGGATCAACATAGTTAATAGAATTGTTTCCCATACCTACATAAGGTGACCAGTACTCATAATAGGGATCTGTTACATTCCATCTCCCAATCACGGGATCATACATCCTCAGTTCAAAGCTATTCCAACCCGTTTCGCTATCTTCCTCACTGTATTCCCCCTGAAAACCATAACGGTAGTACTCTACACAACTTTTTGACCCACTCCCCCCTTTTTTATAGACCTGCCAAAAAATAGAAGACGCATTTGCTTCTACTCCTTCCCCTTGATCGTATGTTAATTTTAAGCAGCCCATTCAAGGGGTCAAGTTAGGTATTTCGTTTTGGTTTTCACCGCTCCTAGGGTCGCTAACTTCGTGTAGTGCATCAGTAGTTCATTCTCAGGTTATAAGGTGCCCTCCGGGCGCGCTCTTTCTCTGCCTACCCAGACCCGTAAAGGTTCCGCCAATTGGCGGATAGTTGTTGATCTGGGTAGTCACCAGAGTCGCCTTGTTTGTCCGCACCTTACGCCCTCTCTCAGCACACCAGCCGGTAAAGCCCCGTTGTTACTCCCC
>JBCCSU010000291.1:0-5811 GCA_039199635.1 Bacteroidota bacterium
CTTTACCCTTCTCTAATTGGATGAAGTAACTCCCCGCGGGCAAAAAAGTAATATCGACTATGAAGGTTTGATCCCCAATTCCTGCAAATTCTTGTTGCTGTCTTATTAGATATCCGTTCAAGTCATACACTCGCACATTTAAAATATCGCTCTCCGTCAATTTTAAACCGATACTCAAATAATTTGATGCGGCAGGACTCGGGAATAGACTAAGTTCTAGGCTAACATCTAATAATAAATCATTGGCCGAAGAGATTGTCCCATCATTGGTATACAGTTTCGAAATCGAAGCACCAGAGTTATCTCGCCCTGTAATAAGTACATCCTGGTCATTGTCCCCATCCACATCCGCAAAGGCAATTGAGCCTTGATATACACCCTCAAATGGGGTACCCATCACTTCAGTAAAGCTACCCAGTCCGTCATTGGTGTACAGTTTCGAAATGCGAGCACCAGAATTGTTCCGTCCTGTAATGAGTACATCCTGGTCGTCATCCCCATCCACATCTGCAAAGGCAATCGAGCTGTCTGTTACGTTCTCAAATGGAGTGTCTAATACTTCAGTAAAACTACCAAGTCCATCATTAGTGTATAGTTTCGAAATGCGAATACTAGAATTATTTAGCCCTGTAATTAGCAAATCTTGGTCGTTATCCCCATCCACATCCGCAAAGGCAATCGAGCCAAACGATATACCCTCAAATGGAGTGTCCAAAACTTCAATAAAGCTACCCAGTCCGTCATTAGTATATAGTTTCGAAATATAACCAGAGCTGTTAGCACCTGTAATGAGTACATCCTGGTCATTGTCTCCGTCCACATCCGCAAAGGCGATCGAGCTTAGTGATACGCCTTCAAATGGTGTGCCCAATACTTCGTTAAAAGTACCCAGTCCGTCATTAGTATACAGTTTCGCAATGAAAGCAGAACCGTTAGAACCCGTAATGAGTATATCTTGGTCATTATCCCCGTCCACATCTGCAAAGGCAATCGAGCTGAATGATACTCCCACAAATGGGGGACCCACCGCTTCGGTAAAATTACCCAGTCCATCATTGATGTACAGTTTCGAGATGAGAGCAAAAGAATTGTTTTGCCCTGTAATAAATACATCTTGGTCGTTATCCCCGTCTACATCTGCAAAAGCAATCGAGCTGAACGATACGCCCTCAAATGGAGTACCCAGCACTTCGGTAAAACCACCTAGGCCGTCATTGGTGTACAGTTTCGAAATGCGAGCAGCGTTGCTAGCGCCCGTAATGAGTACATCCTGGTCGTTATCCCCATCCACATCTGCAAAGGCAATCGAGCTATTTTCTACGCCCTCAAATGGGGGAAATTGGGTAACCTCTGTAAAATTCTGAGAAAAGAGAATTTGCGTTGATACAGAACATAAGAAGAGTAATATTAACTTCATTCTTTTAGCTTTTATGGAATCTTTTCTATCGCTGGTTTTGAATTTTGAGGTTGGGGATAGCGGTTGACATATGCGACTTAGCGGCGTCTAGCCCATATAATCGTTAGATAGCACTTTACTGATTAATCAGCTTCAACAAACCGTCTAATACTTCATCATTTGCATCTAAAAGATGGTCTTTGATGTATAGGTCAGGAATAACACCTTCAGCTTTTTTACTTCCGTTTACTCGTACAATGTAGCCTTTTGAAAGTTTTACCTCTACACCAGTATTGGGTAGGTTATAACTATATTGAGACGCATACAAGCTAGGAAAATCTCCTGTTTCTTCACCGACAATAGTAGCAAATTTATAATCTTGTATTTGTGAGGCTGTTACTGCTGATTGAGAATGGGACTGTCTATTTATTAAGATGTAAACATTACCTCTAAATCTTTTTTCTTCTGGCTGAGGTTGATACGGTTCAAACTCATATGGATAAATACTTCCATCCTTGTTTTCCATAACCTTCTTCCAGTATGGCTTAGAAATATCATAGGTCTTTTTAACGTGCTCTTTCAGGATAGCACTTGTTTTTAAGGTAAATTCAGCATTCCAAAGGAAAGGGTGGTCAGCGATATACGACACTAAGTAATTGCTAAAAGACTCATCACCTCCAAGGTTATTTCTTAAATCTATGATGAGATTCGGAAGTTTTCTTTTGTTAATTTCCACAAAGGAAGAATCAATAAAGTGTCGAAATTTTTCCATATCTCCACCAAAATTACCTGGCATTAGATAAGCTGAATGGTCTAGATAACTTAATTTTCTTTTTGCAAAATTCAGTTCATTTCTTGTGTTATTAAAATCAGCGACTGTTATGGGTTCAAGTTGATATGTTTTAGTTTTTCCTCCCGTTTTAATTTTAACATTAAATGTTTTTTGTTCACCCCAAGCTTGCCAATAGTACCTAGAAAACGAGAATAACTCTAATTTGGCAAGTTTGAAGTATTGACGTTCTGCGGATATCAACGGAAATATTTTATGGAGCAAGTCGTTTATGGATTGGTTGTTTATACTAATAACCTCTGCACCAATTTCTAAACTGGGATTATTCGTTAAGTTTTGTCTAATGAGGGCTTTGCCATTTTCAAATGCCAAATCTAACGGAAAGAGCGTCCCTCCATTATCTGCAAAATTAAAATATGAAGAAATTGGAAAATTTATTTCGGTATGCCCATTATTAGCTTTTGAAATTACAGCTTGCAATAAAGATGTGGTTTCTAAAAGTGAAAGACTATCCTTGGTAATCGATGACTTTATCTTTTCAACATTGTCATTAAATGCTTTCTTAGTAACATAGGCATATAAATTGTAATGCGCCTCTTCAAGAGATGTTTTTAAATAATCCACGTCTTCTAAGACCACTTCTTTGGAAAATTTGTTTTGTCCAGATAGTGGTAGTGAATAAACCACAATTACAATTAGTAAGTATATTGCTCTCATAAGTTAGTTAAGGATTTTATTATCGTATTTGGCCCAGTTTAGTTATGATCTATTCTTAAAAATTCTTTCAATGTCTTATTTAATTCATCACCTTTCTTAGTGTTAACAAAAAAGACATAACCAAATTTTGAGTTTTTACTAAAGGCCATTTGTGATTGAAAGTCACTATGTGTTCCTCCGTGATTGTAAAGTGTATCATTTTTTAAAGGTGTTATTGCAAATCCAAGACTCCAATGTGTATTACCGTCTTCCTTATAGCGATTATGACTTCTCTGTACCACAGTACGTGGTGTAAGCATTTCTTTGTATGTTTCTGGTAAGAGCCCTTTTCCATTCATCATCGCAATCAAAAATTTTGCATAGTTCTCTGCATTGGTATGTAATCCACCAGAGGGGCTAAATTTATAAGAATTTTGGTAAGGAAGCCCGGAACCCCAATTTCGGTTGTTTACTTTACCATCAATATGTCCATATACTTTGTGTTCGTACAAATATTCGTCCCATGTAAAATACATATGTTCAATCCCCAATGGTTTTTGAACAAGTTCTTCGAATAAGTTGTCTAACTCGCTCATTTTATGTTCTGTATTGCTGGCAATAACACGTGCTAAATAGTCGTAACCTTCACCAGAATAAGTAAATCCATCCCCCGGATTTTGAAGCATATAAAATGTACCTCGTTTTACATTTATAGAATCCGGCGCTTTGTCATGCCAGCGCCAGTTTGGAAAACCTGTTGAATGGCTGAGTACATGCATCGCATTTACATTTTTGTAACGCTGGTCTACTTCCATCAGAGAGTCAGGAAGATAAAAGTGTAGGGGTCGAGTCAGTACAATTGCACCTCTTTCAGATAGTTTCATGATCATATACGCAAAAACAGGCTTAGAAAGTGAAGCTGCTTCAAAAATGGAATGTTCTGTTAACTCTTTTTCTGTGTCAAGCTTGGCGTATCCAATATTCTCACTATAAACGACCTCCGCGTCATTAATTATGGCTATCGACAGCCCAGGGATTTCAAGAGAATCCATTTGTTGGTTAAAAAAATTGGTCAGCTGAGCAGATGAAATTTCACTGTCATCAAATAAACGAATGGTTGCATCCAGTTCACTTTTTTGTTCTTTACAGGAGAAAACAAGCAAAAAGAGCCATAAAAAGGGTATGATTCTATTCATGATAGCTGTTTTCCTTTGGTTACACCAAAATTTTCTAAAGGTTACATCTAATGGGGCAGAACTACTGCACAATCAGCACCGAATTCAAATTTCCCGAACCATCATACTCCTTTAGCGGATTAAAAGGATCCACCATCCACTTGCCATCAACGATAAACTTATAATAGTGCTTCCCCCCTACTAGGCTCAGCGCGAACTCCCAGCCGCCATCAGTGCGGCTCATCTTGAGGGCTTCTTCATTCCATTTATTGAAGGAGCCGGCGATGACGACTTCGCCAGCATCGGGGTAGCCGTTTAGTCGAAAGACGATGTCTTCTTTGACTTCTAGGATGGAATTGAGGGTGCCGTGGATATTTTCGACTTTTTTGGGATTGTGAAGATCGTGCCGCCAATTGCCGTCTACGATAAATTTGTATTCATAATAGCCGGGGTCTAAGTCTAGTGTCAATTCCCAGCCATTGTCTTTGCGTACCATGGCAAGCATTTGCTCGTCCCAGCCGTTGAAGTCGCCCGCCAGGATGACCTTGCTGGCGCTTTGGTTGCCATTTAGGAAAAAGCGCGCATTGCCTTGAGGATCGGGATAGATATTATAGAGGCGTTCGTTGAATACATCTTGCCAGAATCGGTCGTCGTGCGTTTTTACTGAATGGACTTTTTTGCCCGGCTCTGCCCAGTATTTTCGGTTCACGAAGTACTTAAATTCCCATTGGAAGTTGTCATCGAAGTCGGTAATCTTTTTGCGTAAGCGGAAGAGCCCCTCCCCTACTTGCTCCATCTTCCAGCCCTCGCGATTCCAGTCATTAAAAGCTCCCAGAAGGGCTACCTCGTAGATATTCAAGTCCTCAAAATCTGGCTTTTTCCCGGTCTTATCTTCTACCAGCTCATAGTGTAGTTCAATATCAAATTCAAATACTACTTCGTCTCCGTCGAAATAGTAAAGCGGTGATAACTCCTCCTGCCCCAATACGGTAAGTCCACTCAGCAGGCAGATTCCGATACATATGCCTAGGGTCTTTGCCATGCAAAAAAGTATAGTTTTTGTTTTTTATAGTTAATCGCCATGCGTCTTGTTCCAAAGAACTCGTAGCCCAAAATACCTTTTAAATCCGTTCCGTACAAGCTGTTCAGTTCGTCCATACTCGTCAGTAGCGTATTCATCGGGCTACAGCGTACCGTACCCAGGCGCACCCGGATCATCTTGCCTGCCAACACTTCCACTTCTTTCCCTCCTGCTCCGATGAGTTTTACGCGCTTCAGTATTTTGAAGTAGTCCAAAATCTTTCGATCGACTTCGCGATCCAACAAATTAAGTTCAGCGCCTGAGTCCAGGCCTAGCTCCATCTTATGACCTTCTACGGTAGCATCTAAACACAACAGATGCCCTTTTAGATGAGCCTGCAAGCTATCAATGGGTGCCTCACCATACGGTAGTGCCTCCAAGGGATCGCCATTTTCATCTAAGCGTACCAAAATGAGCTGCTTGATCCCATAATCGAAGAAAATTTCATAATCTTTCAGGACTTCGTAGCCGATTAATCCAACTATAGCTGTCCGCTTATTTTCTTCAATCGTACGAAGATCGACAAGATCCGCTTTTAAATTACGCCAGCTTAATTGCTCCAAGCGCAAACTGTCAACATACTTCATTTTCACCCCACCTATTGTGCCTGCCATGCCTATAGCTACTGTGCCACTCACAGCAATGCCCCCTTCGAAATATTGTTGGTTAAGCA
>JBCCSU010000292.1:0-5777 GCA_039199635.1 Bacteroidota bacterium
CAAAGAGAAAACCTTCAAACTATCGAAGATCAAGACCAAGAAATTTCAAGAAGAAATACGCTTCTTCTTTTATCAGTGATCATCATTCTGCTGATTTCTATTATTCTATTTATTCTTTATAGAATAAACCAACTCAGGAAAAAGGCGAACAGACAGCTAGCAGAGGCTAAGCGAACTATTGAGCAGCAGAATAACGTATTAGAAGAAAAGGTAAAAGAGCGCACCAAAGAATTGGCAGAAGCGAATGCTGCTCTCATGAAATCAAATACCGACCTGGACAATTTTATCTATAAAACTTCTCATGATATCCGAGGTCCGTTAGCTACTCTTCAGGGCATGTGTAATGTAGCGCTCATTGATATTCAAGATCAAAAGTCCATAGATTACTTTGAAAAGATTGGAAAAACTGCTTACCGACTCAATGAAATATTATCGAAGCTTTTGATTATTAATCAAATAAATAACTCATTGATTGCGAATCATAAGGTAGAGTTGAAAGAGCTTACCGCCGATATCATTCGGGAACAGTCTACTGCGCCAAACTATGCTGACATTAAGGTTGAAAACACCATTGAAGCACCTTACAGTATCGAATCAGACGAAGTATTGTTGAAAATTATTTTGGGTAATCTTTTATCTAATGCCTTTAAGTTTCACAACAGTTCTAATCGGGTTGACTCTTGGATCCGTCTGGAGGCGCACCGGGAAAACGGGCATGTAGCGCTTAGTGTTATAGATAATGGTATTGGAGTAGATGAGAAAGCTTCAAGCAAGATTTTTGAAATATTCTCAAAAGCTTCGGAAGTTTCAGACACGGCCGGACTCGGACTTTATCTCGTGAAGTTGGCGGTCGAAAAGCTTGAAGGTAAAATTGAACATTCCAAAACTGAAGGTGGATATACGAAATTCTCAGTGGAGCTGCCTGTAGGGTAAATTGCTTTTCATAGAGGCAATACACCAATTCTTTATCTCTTATCTTTGCACTTTGAAACAGGTGCTAAATGTCTAAAAAAACGAAAAGATACACTGTAACTGCTGCTCTACCTTACGCCAATGGCCCAGTTCATATAGGTCACCTGGCGGGCGTTTATGTTCCGGCAGATGTGTATGTTCGCTATTTAAGAAATAGAAAACAAGATGTAGCCTTTATATGTGGCTCAGATGAGCATGGAGTGGCCATTACACTAAGAGCGAGAAGGGAGGGAGTAAGTCCCCAAGAGATCGTGGATAAGTATCATACGTTGATCAAGAATTCTTTTGAGCAACTTGGAATTTCATTTGATGTTTATTCGAGAACTTCTTCACCTATACATCATGAAACATCTACTGAACTTTTCAAAAAGCTATTTGATCAAGGTGTATTTGAAGAAAAAACCAGTGCCCAGTATTATGATGATGAGGCAAAACAGTTTTTAGCAGACCGATATATTGTAGGGACATGCCCTAATTGCTCTTTTGAGAATGCTTACGGAGATCAATGCGAGCGATGTGGTACTTCTCTCAGTCCGAGTGAGTTGATCAACCCAAAGTCTGCGCTTAGTGGAGCGACACCGGTGAAAAAAGATACTAAACACTGGTTCCTGCCGATGCAGGATTATGAGCCCTGGCTTCGTAAATATATCCTAGAAGATCATAAGGAATGGAAGACTAATGTATATGGCCAATGTAAATCATGGTTAGATACCGGGCTGAGACCTCGCGCTATGACCCGTGATCTGGATTGGGGCATACCGGTGCCAGTGGAGGGAGCCGATGGAAAAGTACTTTATGTTTGGTTTGATGCACCCATAGGTTATATATCTGCTACTAAAGAGTGGGCTACTGAAAAAGGCATTGATTGGGAGCCATACTGGAAAGCTGATGATACCCGATTAATTCATTTTATCGGTAAGGATAACATTGTTTTTCATTGCATTATCTTCCCAAGTATTTTAAAAGCGGAGGGCACATTTATTTTACCTGATAATGTGCCGGCGAATGAATTTCTGAATTTAGAAGGAGAGAAGATCAGCACTTCCCGGAATTGGGCCGTTTGGCTACATGAGTTTCTCAAAGATTTACCCGGCAAAGAAGACGTTTTACGATATGTGCTCTGTGCCAACGCCCCCGAAACCAAGGATAACGATTTTACCTGGAAGGATTTCCAAGCGAGAAACAATAATGAGCTGGTTGCCATTTTCGGCAATTTCATTAATCGGGCGCTGGTCTTAACTCATAAATACTTTGATGGCCAAGTTCCGGAGGCAGGCGAATTCTTTCATGCCGAAAAGGAATTGATTAATCGATTACAAAGTGCACCCAAAAGGATCGGTCAATCTATTGAAAATTTTAAATTCAGAGATGCCCTTACAGAATTTATGGATCTGGCGCGAGCGGGTAATAAATACTTAGCTGATACTGAGCCCTGGAAATTGATAAAGACTGATCCCGAAAGGGTACATACTATTTTGAACTTAGCTGTTCAAGTAGCTGCGAACCTAAGCCTGTTAGGTGAGCCTTTTTTACCGGTTACTTCAAATAAATTGAGCGATATGCTTGGTTTGGATACGATAGAATGGTCCAAGGCAGGATCAAGTAAAATAGTGGTTGCCGGTCATCAATTAAATAAACCTTCGTTACTCTTCGAGAAAATAGAAGATGATGTAATTCAAGCTCAGATGGATAAACTAGAAAATACTAAAGTGGAAAACCAAACTACAACACCAGAGCAAGTATCTCCCATGAAAGATAGGATCAGTTTTGACGATTTTGTGAAAATGGATATTCGGATCGGTACGGTGTTAGAAGCAGAACCCGTTCCTAAGTCCAAAAAATTATTAAAGCTTTTAGTGGATACTGGTATTGACAAGAGAACAATATTAAGTGGTATTGCACAGTATTTTACCGCTGAGGATGTAGTGGGAAAACAGGTATGTGTTTTGGCTAATCTGGCTCCAAGGAAAATGATGGGAGTGGAATCTCAAGGTATGGTGCTAATGGCTGAGAACAGCGATGGAAGTTTGCATTTTATTGCTCCTCCTGATACGATTAGTAATGGCTCTTCAATAAGTTAAAGATGTCCGCTGATCTGCTTATTAATGCATCTATACAAATAGTACCTCTAGAAGGGGCTAAACACTATCATGCTTACATTGATGCCGCCATCGATGTGATAAAAAGAAGTGGTCTAAAACATATGATCACGCCTATGGAAACCGTAATTGAAGGGCCTAAAAGTGAAGTACTTGAAATTTTGGATTTAGCCAGAGAAGCCGCTCTGGATCATGGTGCGGAAGAAATACTCGTAAACATCAAACTGCATATCAAGAAAAGTGAGAACGTAACGTTTGATGATAAGATTTCGAAATTTTAAACTTCTATACAGAATATATGGAAATGAGTAGCCGAACTCAATCGTTAAACTGGCTCATTGTTCTGTTAATACCTATAGTGGTAAAACCCAGAACCATATCAATAGCCTTATCAATAGAAACGGGTAGTTCCTCGAATTCTTTAGCACTGAAATTACTTAAAACATAATCTACCTGTCGGCCTTTTGCGAAATTATCACCAATGCCAAACTTCAATCGAGCGTAGTTTTGGCCTCCTGTCTGTTCTTCAATATTTTTAAGACCATTATGCCCGGCCGCCGATCCTTTAGCTCGCATTCGTATCTTACCAAAAGGTAATGCAATATCATCTGTGATCACCAGAAGGTTTTCCTTTGGTACTTTTAATTCGTTTAACCAGAAGTTCACTGCCCTTCCACTAAGGTTCATATAAGTAGTTGGTTTAATAAGATGTATTTGCCTTCCCTTATGTTTAACCTCTGCTTTATAGGCCAGTCTGGAATGATCAAAAGGGATAGAGAATTTATCCGCAAGTTGGTCCAGTACCAAAAAACCAATATTATGCCTGGTAAGCTCATACTCCGACCCTATATTTCCAAGTCCGGCCACTAAATATTTCATGGTTTTATCAAATTGCTTGAAACAAAAAAATCCTACCCGAAAAGAGTAGGATTCTAAAGATCATATAGAAACTCTTATTCCGCTGATTCTTCGGCCGCCGCTTCTTCTGCCACTGACTCTTCACCTTCAGCACCCTCTTCTTCATCGGACTTGCCTCTGAGTGCTCTAGGTACTTCTACTACTGCCACTGAAGCAATGGCTGTATCAAGAATTTCAAAATCATTTGCTTCTATCTCGCCTACTTTGATTGCTCTACCGAAGTCGAGTTCGCTTAAGTCTACAGCGATGTATTCAGGCATGTTTTTCGGTAATGCCTGAATTCTGAGGTTTCTTCTCTTTTTGATCAGTGTTCCGCCTTTCGAAACTCCGGGAGATGTGCCTTCAAAATGAACAGGAATATCCATTTTGACAGACTTACCCTCAAAAATCTGAAGAAAATCAGCATGTAGTATTACCTCACTGACAGGATGAAATTGAATATCCTGCAGGATAGCTCTAAATTCACGACCTTCTACATTTACATGCACAAAATGTGCTTCATCGGTATACACAAGATCTCTAAAAAGTATCATGGGAGCATGGAAATGAACTTGCTCATCTCCACCGTATATTACGCAAGGCACATGTCCTTCTGCTCTCAACCTTTTCGCTTCGGATTTGCCGAGATTTGCTCTATTATACCCTATAATCTCAACTGTTTTCATAATTATATAATTTAAGTGTAATTCTACTGTTGAATAAATAATGAACTTATAGACCCATGGGTGTGAACATTATTAATAGCCCGGGCAAATAAGTCTGATAAGGTTAATACCCGGATTTTATTGCTTTTTTTCTTTAATGGTATGCTATCGGAGACCACTAGTTCTTCTAAAACGGAGTTGTCAATATTATCATACGCTTTCCCTGAAAGTACCGGATGCGTAACTACGGCACGAACGGATTTTGCACCATTCTCCATTAACAAAGAAGCTGCTTTACACATGGTACCTCCAGTATCTATGAGGTCATCTACCATCACCACGTCTTTGCCTTTTACATCACCTATCAGTCGCATAGAAGCCACTTCATTGGCTCGTTCACGATACTTATCGCAAACAACCAGATCAGCTCCAAAGAATTTAGCAAAACTTCTTGTTCTCTTTACACCACCGACATCAGGCGAGGCAAAAATCAAATTCTCTAGTTTTAATGATCGCAAATAGGGTACAAAAATAGCGGTACCGTCCAGGTGATCAACAGGGATATCAAAAAAGCCCTGAATTTGATCTGCATGTAAATCACAGGTCATGATCCTGTCCGCCCCTGCTGCCGATAATAAATTTGCCATTAGTTTGGCCGCAATAGCTACCCGTGGTCTATCTTTCCTATCTTGACGCGCATATCCGAAATAAGGAACCACAATGGTTACATATTTGGCACTAGCCCGTTTTGCCGCATCTACCATTAACAAGAGCTCCATCAGATTATCTGAAGGGCCAAAGGTAGATTGGATTAAAAAAACGTCACAACCACGAATGGATTCAGCAAAATAAGGAGCCATTTCACCATCACTAAAAATCTGTATTTCAGAATCACCCAGTGGCTTACCGTAAGATAAGGCAATATTTTCTGCCAGATATCTTGTAGCGCTTCCTGAAAAGATTTTAACGGTAGACATTTTCTAATGTGTCACAAATAAAAAAAGGTGGCATTGTTCCACCTATCTTAAATTTAATGTTGTCCGACTAGGGCTCGAACCTAGACTCTTCTGGACCAAAACCAGACGTGTTGCCGTTACACCATCGGACAATACTGTCAGAGTGCGAAGATAGGCTGAATTATGGA